>NZ_MTEG01000008.1:0-238430 GCF_002108615.1 Klebsiella sp. YJ | reverse complement strand
CGGAATCTATGGTCACTCCCGTTTTTGCAACACCGATTTTGACGATAAATTGGCTTGCTTGAATCTATCCGGCGTCTGAATGGGATTTTATTCCCGCGCCTCGATGAGTTCCGCGCCTGATGAACCTCCAGAAAATATGCGGCTTCAATGAGCCTTTCCGTTTTACAGGTTCCTCAACAGGCCGGTGGGCCGTTAGTATCATCAATATCAGTATTCGCAAAACCAGATCAGTGATTCTTTAAACCGGTGTATTTCTTCCGTTATGCTACATAAGTTTGCTGTCGTGCCGTTAGGGCCCAGGCTATTCTGGCCAGCTTGTTTGCCAGAGCACAAGTGACGACAAAGTTGCTTTTCCTACACAGTAGATCCCTGACCCAATCGGCCAATTTGCCAGACTGGTGTTCCAGTTTTTGTATGAATACCCTGGCACATTGAACCAACAAAGTTCGGATCTTTTTGTTACCTCGCTTACTAATTCCCAGCAATGTCGTCCGACCTCCCGTGCTGTACTGTCGAGGCACTAGCCCTGTTGCCGCCGCAAAGTCACGACTGCTGGCGTACTGCTTCCCGTCGCCAATCTCAGTTGAAATAGTACTCGCTGTCAGTGTTCCGACGCAGGGAATGCTCAGCAAGCGCTGTCCAATCTCATCTTCGTCCAACTTTCGTTTCAACTGGGATTCCAAATCTTTAATCTGCTCAACAAGATAGTGATAATGCTGTTGTAATTTCAGCAATAACTGGCTGAGGTATAGAGGCAAACTATTGTCCTCAAGAAGGGTACTCAGTCGGCTAATAACGGCAGCTCCTCGTGGAACGCTGATGCCAAATTCCAGCAGAAAAGCATGCATCTGATTGGTTGTTTTTACCTTATCCTGAACCAAGGATTCACGGACACGATGCAGCGCACGCATTGCCTGCTGAGATTCAGTTCTGGGCTGTACAAAACGCATAGACGGACGCGATGCAGCTTCACAAATAGCTTCGGCGTCGACAAAGTCGTTTTTGTTACTTTTAACGAATGGACGGACAAATTGTGGTGATATCAGCTTAGGAAAATGCCCCAACTCTTCCAACTTGCGTGCCATAAAGTGAGAGCCACCACAGGCTTCCATTGCGATGGTTGTAGCGGGGCATGTCGCCAAAAATTCGATTAACTTTGGCCGTGTAAATTTTTTACGGTAAACAGCCTTGCCGCGACGATCTTGGCAATGAATATGGAAAGAGTTTTTACCCAGATCGATACCAATGAGCGCAATGTTTTCCATGATAGTTCTCCGAATGAAAGCCTATCCTCAGCATAGTACCGGGAAGGAGGGAGTGACCATCTCATTAAATATCCTTCTTATTCATAGGACACCCATAAGATAAGTTGCATTCCTGAAAGAGAAAAGCGGTTGTTCTGTATTAAGAATATAGCTAAAGGTACCCGGATTGGCTGGCTATCCTTATGAAAGGAAGCCGGTATGTTCAGGAAAACAGCGACATCGGGCGATCGAGACGGAACGACAGCGCGCAGGGCGAACGGAGCCTCATTGGCCCTAACACCGGACCGGATGGAAGAGCGTGGTCGGCGAGCTAACGTTGACAACACCGGCGCGGGACGCGCCCGGCAGATAATAAAACGGGTTCAGAACAGGGATCGCAAAGCCGCAAGTGACTTCCCTGCCCTTCACCACGGGTGAGCGGGAAGGCCTTACTTCCCGAACAGCAGCCGGGTATATTTTGTCGAAATTGCCCCGCTGTGTTTACCCTCTGCGCCGTAATATCGGTCTTCACGGCACAGCTTCTCCTTAATGTCGCAGAACGTGCCGCCGGCAAAGGTAAACGAACTCGGGTCAAATTTACCCTGTGAGCTCAGTCGTTTCGCCGCTTCTTTGCCCAGATATTTCTCAGTCATGGCGTGAGAAACGCCGTCTGTCGCCGTGGCGCAGATGTACTTATCACACAGGACCTGTGCTTCCGGCGAGTAAAGGGAAACCGGTTGTTTCGCACAGACGGGGATTGCTGCCGTCGCCAGCAGCAATGTCAATAAGCATGGTTTTATGTGGATATGCACTGAATAATCCCGTTCAATAATCTATGTGTGTTTCGGATAATCCGTATTGCTCACGCTGAGCGATGTCAGACTATTTGAATATATTGTCGATGTCTACCGCAGATAATTCTGCAAGTCGGCAAACTGGCGGCTTATCTGATATAACCCTGCTCACGCATTTTCACTAAACCTTCATCGTTCAGGCAGACCATACCCGTCGTGAGTAATTCAAATCCGTGACGCTGATAAAATCCGGTTTTATCCGGCACCGAATAAATAAAAATTTTCCCGTAGGGTAACAGTACATCACATATTGTCTGCATTAACTGACGGCCATAGCCTTGCCCCTGATAGCGCGGATCTACGGCCACATCGGCCAGATAGCTACACCAGGTGAGATCGCTTATCGCTCTGGCTACCGCAACCAGCTGGCCATTGTGAAAACCAAACCAGCAGAACGTACTGTGGCGAAAGGCCTGTTCAAGCAACGATATATCGCGTTGCCCCAGACCGGAAGCCGCGATAAGCTCAGCCAATGCCCGCCAGTCAACCGAGTTAAGCCCCTCTTTACCTTGCAGCGTCATCATGGTGGTACCCTTTAAAACCGCAGATATTAGCGATCGTTTATAGCAGGGAACGGTTGAAATTTATATGTGTGATAAATATTCATTCGCAGGTCAGCAGACGATGAACTTTCTGGCGCGTATTCTGTCTTCTGCCGCGGATACCGAGTCCGGACCTCCCTTCCCTGCGTTTTTTCATGCTAACGATATTGTTCTGATTCGATAGCCTCGCGGACCTGAAGCAGCGCCGTACGTAAATGGGTGATATTCACCGAACCAAGCGCAACCCGGATAGCCTGTGGTACCGCCAGTGATGTAGAGAATGGCTCAGCCGTTGAAACGGAAATATTGTTATTCATCAGGTGGTTGGCTACCCGGTCGGCCCTGGACTCATCCGGCAGCGGGAGCCAGGCAAAATAGGACCCCGGATGGGTGATACAAGCCATATCCCCGAGCGCTTCTCTCAACATGGATTGCCGCTGGCGCGCGTCCCGTCGCTTCAGCATTTCAAAACGGGCGACGGTCCCATCCTGTATCCAGTTACATACCAGGGTCGTCATAATAGACGGCGTATTCCAGCTTGTTGCGCGGACCGCTCGTTCCAGTGCCCCTCGGTAAGCGTCAGGGCAGATAACGGCGCCGACTCTCAGTCCGGTGGCGACATTTTTGGAAAATCCGTTGATGTAGAGAGTACGTTCTGGTGCAAAAACGGCGACCGGCGGAGGTGGACGATTAGCCAGATAGGCATAAGCGGCATCTTCAATGATCACAAGATCATGAGCGCGGGCAATGTCGGCCAGTGTTTTACGTTGCCGTTGGCTCAGCACCCAGCCCAGCGGATTATGTAACGTCGGCATGGTATACACGGCGCGCACATCTCTTTTTTGGCAAAGTTGCTGCAAGGCGGCGAAGTCCGGACCGTCGGACAGAGAAGGTATCGCGATAAGTTCGAGATGGTATAGCGCGGCCAGGGCTTTAAAGCCGGGATAGGTCAGCGCATCAACGGCCACCACATCGCCGGGTCTGAGCAGGCCCATCACCGCGATAGCCAGTCCATGCTGGGCGCCGTTGACGATAATCACATTCTCCGCTGAAGGTTGAAAGCGGTTCCCGGCAAGATGCCCGGCAATGATCTCGCGTTCGCTAAGCCTGCCGGCATGAGGCTGATAGCGTAAATGTGATTCAATATCACCGGCGGCGGCAACCCGTCGCAGAGCGTCACGTAGCGCATCGCCCTGCCCAGCTAAGGTCGGATAGTTAAAATTCAAATCAAGGACATCGCTGGCCACAGCATGCTGATCGACGCCGTGGCCTGGCGGCAGCGCAATCTCTCTGACGAACGTCCCACGCCCGGTCTCCCCGCTGACCAGCCCCATCGCTTCCAGCTCTGCATAGACCCGCGTCGCCGTTGCCAGAGAAATATGCTCCTTTGCCGCAAGATCGCGATGAGTTGGCAAACGCGTCCCCGACGTGATGTCACCGCTGCGAATCAACGCCGCAAACCGATCGACGATGGCTTTATAACGGGCTTTCATCCAATGTATCCATGACAATAATTTGATTGTATCAGATTCGTGAGATTACCATCGGCGCACCCGATGCTCAAGATGATGAGTGTCCCCGCAACGTGAGGTCATAGTGGTAAATTCTACAGCATATAAAGCCGCACCAGGTTCAGTTTCCGGCTGGCTAAATGGTCTGCTCGGCGTCGTGATATTCAGCGGATCTTTACCCGCCACGCGGGTCGCCGTGCTCGATATGGACCCGTTTTTTCTGACCTTCCTGCGGGCAACTATTGCCGGGGCGTTGGCGATGATACTCATTTTTGGCTTTCGGGAAAAACGCCCGCAGGCGGGCCAGCTGTTACCGCTGGTCGTGGTATCACTCGGTGTGATCGTCGGTTTCCCTTTACTGACCGCAATGGCGTTGCAGCACGTGACGTCGGCGCATTCCATCGTCTTTTTAGGGTTGCTGCCGCTCGCCACGGCGATTTTCGGCGTAATTAGAGGCGGCGAGCGGCCAAAACCCATTTTCTGGATCTTCTCTCTGCTGGGGAGTCTGCTGGTCATGGGATTTGCATTATCCCAGAGCGCCGCCGTTTCACTGACCGGGGATCTGCTGATGCTGGCCGCCGTAATTGTCTGCGGTCTGGGGTACGCGGAAGGGGCGAAACTAACTCGCGTGCTGGGCGGCTGGCAGGTCATCAGTTGGGCGCTGATTATTTCCCTGCCCTTTATGCTGATGGCATCCATTCTGACTCTGCCGGCCTCATTAAGCCAGATCTCTGCTTCCGCCTGGCTGGCGCTAGGCTATGTTTCACTCTTCAGCATGCTGATCGGCTTTATCTTCTGGTACAAAGGGCTAGCTATCGGGGGGATTGCCGCCGTCGGTCAGCTACAGCTGTTACAGCCGTTCCTCGGGCTGACGCTATCGGCTACGCTCCTGCATGAAACCGTCAGCCCGCTGATGATGCTGATCACGCTGGGCGTTATATTATGCGTGATCGGCTCGCGAAAATTTGCCAGGTAACATGCTATTCCTGGCCCTGGTATCGACTTGATTCAATGGGGTACAGGGCTATGGCGTTTGCTTTCTGCCACGACGCCCTCCATCATCGCCTCAGCTCTGGCAGTCTGACGCGATGGTGGCCCGGGCTGGATCAAGCCCCCGCACGCGACTACTCTGAATAGTTGGTCCCTGGCTCAGATAACCCAGGCTTATCCCCGCTGAACAAAAGGCGCCCCAATGAGTGAAGTCAATATTATTGCCACCCTTACGCCCTTTCCTGAATTTATCGATACTATCCGCCATGCTGCCAGGGCTATGGTTGCCCCGACCCACAAGGAAGCGGGCTGCCTGCAATACGACCTGCATGAAAGTCATGCCATTCCCGATGTCCGCGATCTCAGTCAGCGGGGTAACGTGTCGTTTGTCTTTATCGAGCGTTGGAAATCTGAGGACGATCTGAGAGAACACGTGGCGATGCCTTACCATGATGACTTTCTCGAGATTTTAGCTGGCAAGCTGGCAAGTCTGAACGTGCAGCGGTTAAGCAAACTGCCGTGATTTGACTGGCAGTAAAAAATGAGACGGGCGCTGATTGAGTCACCGCACCGTCATGGCGTAGAGGCCAGAAGACCTCTACGCAAGATGGGGTCTTGATGCCGGGATGATAAATAATCGCCGGTGGCCAGTCGGTAGCCCATCGGCAAAGAGAGATTACCAGGCCTCTGGTTCCCGCAGCATATGGACAATATTGCAGGGATTCATGATCCATCCCCCTTTAAACCCTTCCGGTAAGGGCTCAACCGCGTCGCAGCGCACGACGCCATGTTGTTCAACATGTTTTTCCGCCGCGTGAAAATCGGGTGTGAACAGTTCCAGCCAGACTTCCGCCTGACTGAGGCCCGGCGCTTCATCGATCCACAGTCGGTTTGGGCCAAGGATGAAGCCGGTGGCTGGCGCTTTATCCGTAATCTCCGGAAGCCTGAGCGTTTGCCGGTAGAAATCCAGCGTCTGCTGATACTGGTGCGGGGGAACCTTCATCGCAATATCAATTCCCCCCTTAATTTCAGTATTCATAAAGCTGACCTCATTTCGCGGGATGAACATTGCCCGGCCATGCGCGCTTGTTGCCTGCGCCGGGAAGTGGAATGAGTATAGCTTACCGACGGCGCCTGACTTTCCGCCGCTACTCGCCTTTTACCACTCGCCGACGATGGCAATCCTGCGGCGCCAGCGGTTTGCCATCAGCAGAGCGCACCTCCAGCGGCATAACCGCCCGGTTCGACGCCTTATCCAGCAGTACCGAATGCACCTCTCCGCGTTCAAACATGTAGCGCTCTCCCCACTGCCGCATGGCCACCACGATGGGAAATGCGGCGCGACCACGCTCGGTCAGCACGTACTCTTTATAAGCGCTGCCGTCAGATGCCGGACAGATCTCGAACACGCCCAGATTAACCAACTGCTTCAGGCGCGAGGCGAGGATGTTTTTTGCCAGACCGAGATTCTTTTGAAATTCACTGAAGCGTCGGACATCGTCAAAGGCCTCACGAATGATCATCATGCACCAGCGTTCGCCGATTGCCTCCAGAGTCCTGGCGACCGGACATTCACCGTCGGTGAGTGATTTCTGCTTCGCCATTCGGCATCTCCTTCTTTCACTGGGCGAATTGCACTGCCGCCAGAATAAGCGCAAACGAAACTAGTTGCAAAAAAAAACCTTTATGATTAATTATGGGTAATCTGGTTTTAAAAAGAAACCACCATTCACGCGGGAAAACATCATGAAGACGAAGCCATGCCTGAAAGAAGAGACGGCGTTAACGGACTACGCAGCCGAGTCCGATCGGGAGGAACAGCGGTTAACGCCGTGGCTCACCTTCCTGTTTTCACTGACGGCGGCGCTGGCCGTCGCCAATGTCTATTTTGCCCAGCCTTTGCTTGAATCGATGGCAACAAGTCTCAGCGTACAGCCCGGAACGGTAGGATTGGTGGTAACCATGACGCAGATCGGCTATGCGGTCGGTCTGCTGTTTATTGTGCCGCTCGGCGACCTTGTGAACCGCAAATATCTGGTTATCACCCAGCTGTTGCTACTGGCGACCGCGCTGACGGTCGCGGGCTTGTCACAACGCTGGTTCATGTTCCTCGGCGCCATGGCGCTTGTCGGGATCATGGCGGTCGTTGTGCAGATCGTGGTGGCCTGTACCGCCGCGCTGGCCGCCCCTGCCGAGCGCGGTAAAGCGGTAGGCAGGGTCACCAGCGGCGTAGTGCTGGGGATTCTTCTCGCCCGCTTAACCTCAGGGGTGATTGCCGATCTTGCCGGATGGCGCGCGGTATATCTGAGCGCAGCCAGCCTGATGCTGTTGCTGGCCGCGGTGCTTTCTCAGACGATGCCGGCCGCCAGGAAAGTGCCCATGTCAGGAAGCTATCTGGCGCTGATGGCATCGGTTTTCCACCTGCTGATGACGGAACCGACGCTACGGGTCAGAGGCATCTTTGCGCTGCTGATTTTTGCCGCCTTCAGCGTCTTGTGGACGGCTCTGGTTTTACCTCTCAGCGCTCAGGGACTTTCGCATACGCAGATCGGGTTGTTTGGCCTGGCGGGCATCGCCGGCGCCCTGGCCGCGTCAAAGGCCGGACACTGGGCCGATCGCGGGGCAGCACAGCGCGTCACCGGCATCTCTTTGGCATTACTGCTCTTTGCCTGGGCCCCGATCGCCAGGGCCGAAACCTCCCTGCCGCTGCTGGTCATCGGAGTCATCATTCTGGATTTCGCCGTACAGGCAGTCCATGTCACTAACCAGAGCCTGATATTTGCCGCACGGCCCGACGCGCAAAGTCGGTTAGTCGGAGCGTACATGGGCTTTTACTCTGTCGGCAGCGCGCTGGGGGCCGTGGTGGCGACGCAATGTTATGCGCTTTGGGGCTGGAACGCAGTGTGTCTGGCTGGTGCCGGCATCAGCGCGGCGGCGCTGATTTTCTGGCTGGGGTTACGGAAAAGATCGCCTGTCCGTTGGATGTAACGGGGTGGCGACAGTGCGACCATCATCTTCCCGCGCCCCGCCTGATATACCGTGATACCGGGTGAACGGGTGGTACTATTATCGGCTATGTAGCCAACATCTATCTGCCAGGCAAACGTCGCCGTCACCTCCGCATCCGGGTCGCGCTTTCTGAACTGACTATTTGAATTTAACCCTGCCGTTACGCAAACTGAAGGCTGTCAACTAACAGGAGCTGAAGCGATGAACAATCAACAACAAGACCGCCAACAACTCAACGACCTGGTGAATGGCTGGATGCATCGCGACCTCGGTGAATGGGCCGCGCTACGTCAGCTGTTTCACCCTGATGGCACGATCGAAATCACGTGGTTTGAAGGGCTGGCGCGCGATTTTGTCGACGGTTCCATGCGGATGGGAGCATCGGACCTACGCACCAAACACCTTATCGGCACACCCGTGATCACCTTTAACGCCAGCGGGAACAAAGCCATCCTTGAGACCAACGCCATGATCATCGCTGAAAACGTCAAACTCAATCTGGGCTGTGAATGCCATAACCGGTTTTACGATCTGGCAGAAAAAAGAGACGGAGTGTGGAGGCTGTTTCACCGGCAGAGCATTTACGATATGGGTACCTTTACCTTCCCGCTCGGTCCGGTTGAGATTGACCCGTCGGTAGCGCAGGCTTACCCCCGTGAATACGCTGCTTTGGCCTATCTCCTGGAACAGAGCGGTTTTCCGCTGGGACGGATTTTTGCTACCCGCGGCAGCGAACTGGAAGTGAAGATGAAAGCCGAAGCGAAAAGCTGGCTGTTGGCCTAAGCACACTATCAACAATCCGGGTTCGATTTTTAACACAAATCCGTGATATGTATAAAAAAGTATTTTTTATAGCCTCAAGGATGTCTCGGCTTATCACCCTGGCGAGACCCCGCCCTTGGTCCGGGCGGACGCGCGATGGCACGTAAACCAGATGCGGTAGGCCCTCTACTTCAGCAATACAAAGGATCTCAAGATGATGACGCAACGGGAACGACTCGCCAGTGGCTACCTGTATACCGATATGGATGAGGGGATGCCGGAAGAGCGGCTGCGGGGAAAAATGCTGGCGTATGAATTTAACCATACGTCCCCCGCAGAACCCGAGAAACGCGTGGCGTTGATCCGCCAGATGATGGGCCGCGTCGGGAATAACGTATGGATTGAGCCACCGCTGCACGTGGCCTACGGCAGCCAAATCAGTATCGGCGATAACTTCTACGCAAATTTTAATCTGGTGGTAGTCGACGATGGCAAAGTGATTATCGGCAATAATGTCATGATTGCCCCTAACGTCACCATCTCGACCACCGGACACCCGATTGACCCCGCGGTTCGCATCAGCGGTCAGCAGTTTTCACAGACCGTCACGCTGGAAGACAATGTGTGGATCGGTAGCGGCGCAATCATTAATCCTGGCGTGACCATTGGCCGTAACAGCGTGATAGGCGCCGGTAGCGTGGTAACAAAAGATATTCCCGCCAACGTCGCCGCCGCCGGCGTTCCCTGCCGGGTGCACAGACCGATCGGCGAACAAGATCGCCGGAACGCGCTGGCAGGTTTGCCGGTGATGGATGCGGAGTAAAACCACAGGCAGCCGTTGAGGATTCATAACAGGAGTGAAGATGTCGGTTAACACGATGAGAGACGCCCACGAAATTCTGGAGTTCTGGTTTCATCAAACCCCGCCTGAACGCTGGTTTCGCTCGGACGAGGACTTTGATGAACAGATTCGTCACCGCTTTTCTGCGGTTCATCAGGCAGCCTTGCGCGGTGAGCTGGCCGAGTGGCGGGAGAACCTCTCCGGCCGCCTGGCGGAAATCATCGTGCTCGATCAGTTTTCACGCAATCTGTTTCGCAATAGCCCACTTTCATTCGCGGCTGACGGTATGGCGCTGGTCCTGGCACAGGAACTGGTCAAACAACCTGACTTTGACCAGCTTCCTGTTGAAAGACGCGATTTTGCCCTGCTGCCGTTTATGCATTCGGAATCGCCAATCATTCATGATACTGCGCTCACGCTCTATCAGCGCTACGCGAGCACACGTTCACTCAGAGCAGAAACCGAGCACAAGCGGGTGATTGACCAGTTTGGCCGCTATCCGTATCGCAATCAGGCGCTCGGCAGGAGCTCGACGCCGGAAGAGCTTTGCTGGCTTCAAAAGCAACGGTAGTCGTCACCGCGCTCAGCTCAATTCAGGCAAACGGCTTGAGGCTCTGACCACCAGTTCCGGCATCTGACCGCGGCTGCCAGCGACGTTTTGCCCGGCCAACACGGCAAACAGTAGCGTAATCGCCTGCCTGGCGACCTCATCGAGATGCATGTTCACCGATGTCAGCGGCGGCTGGGATTCTCGGGCACGAATACCGTCGTATCGGGTGGCTAAGCGCATTCGTTGGGGGATCGCGGTGGCGGTTTCATGAAAGGCGCGAACCGCCCCGCTGGCAAAGGTGTCGACCAGTACCAGAAGGCCATCCACATCGGGATTATCCTGCACCAGCCGACGCGCGGCCTGATAGCCAGCGGTTTCCCCCTCCTCTTCATTGAGGTAATAGATGACCGGCGCCTGCCGTCCTTCGCACCAGAGCTGGTAAGCGGCTTCCGTTTCCAGCGTTGAGGCCCGACGCGTTGTACCGACAAAAAGCGCGCACCGGTCGGCGCCTTGCGTCTGCAGGTGCGTCAGCAGCAGCGTGGCCGTGGCGGCAGAATGGAGATCCACCCATGGAACCGGAGTTGGCGTTCCCGGCGTGCGGCCAATGGTAATACAGGGGATCCCTGCCTGCTCAAGCGCGCGCAGCTGCGGATCGTTTTCCGCGGGTTCCAGCAGAATCGCGGCATCAAAGGTCACCATATCCAGCGGGTTCTTTCCCGGCGGCACCAGGATCAGCGCATGCTGCTTCTCCAGCGCCATAATCGCTGCGGTAAGCGCAATTTCCATCATAAAACCCAGCTTCGACGCCCCGGACGCAATGGTCAGCGGCAGAGAAGAGAGAAGTGCAATGGTGTTTGTTTTTCCGGTTCGTAGCTGGCGCGCGCGAATATTCGGGGTGTAGTTGAGCGCCTGAATCGCCTCTTCGATTCGCTGTCGCGTCTCCGGTTCAACAAAACGGGTGTTATGCAACGCATTGGAGACGGTACCCGGCGACACGCCAGCGTGACGGGCAACATCGATCAGTTTTGCGCGTTTCTTATCGTGAACAGACATAGACCTGGCGTTCCCTGTGTTTTTACGCTCAGGGTAGCACATTTCCCTCGTATGATTTTCCGCACTATGACATAACAAAATCATATTAAAAAAGTGGCTATCACCCGTAGCCCTGAAACGGTCGTTCCTATCTAATGTTGCTTCATTAAAACGTTTTAATGAACAATTTTGACGGCAAATCGTTCCTCAGGAGGCTACGTGGCACACTTATCTCAGGATCCGGCTTTTACCCTCGGGCGTCGTCCGAGCGGATTGACCCTCGCCAACAGGGAGAAAAGCTTTGGCGGCTATACCCTCTTTGCCCCACAGACTGCCGAAGGTCGGGTCTATCTGATTGATGAACAAGGAGAGGTGGCGCACCAGTGGCAGCTCCCGGTTCGCGCCGGACGTGATGCGGTGCTGTTACCTAACGGCAACCTCGGCTATAACGGCAGCCATCGCACCTCGGCGAATCTCTATCCGGCCTGGGACCTGTGGCACGGCGGCGATTTCTATGAAGTCACGCCGGATAACGAAGTGGTCTGGCATTACGAGGATATTTTCCATCATCACGATGCGCAGTGGCTGGCGAACGGTCATCTGCTGTACACCGCCGCCGCCCCGCTGCCGGCGGAAATAGCCGCCCGGGTTACCGGCGGCGACCCGCGCCGCGATGCGCCGGATGGCATCATTCAAAGCGATGTCGTCAAAGAGGTTAACCGCGACGGCGAAGTGGTATGGGAATGGCGCGCCTGGGAGCATCTGTCGCCGGAGGATTATCCGGTACATACGATCTTCGATCGCCGTCACTGGCCGATGATCAACGGCCTCTCGGTTACCCGTGAGGGGCTGGTGCTGATGAGCCTGCGCACAACATCCGGCGTCATTGCCGTAGAGAAAGAGAGTGGCAACGTTGTCTGGCACGCGGGAGCGGATATTGTCGCCCAACAGCACACGCCGGTCGAGATGGCCAATGGCACCATTCTGGTGTTTGATAACGGCAATCTTCGTCAGGGGGTAACCTCTCCGCACTCAACGGTGCTGGAATTCGATCCACACACCATGGCTGTCACCTGGCAATATCGCGATATTTTCCCCCCTGCTTTTTTCTCGCCCTATATGGGAAGCGCTCAGCGCCTGGCGAACGGCAACACCTTTATTTGCGAATCGGCATTTGGCCGTCTGTTTGAAGTGACGCCGCAGGGCGAGACGGTATGGGAATACATCATTCCCTACTTCAATACCTACCCGGAACACCTCAGCAAGGGCATTATCCCCGGTCTGCAGAACAGCGCTTTCCGCGCGCACCGCTATGCTGCCGATGCGCTGCCGTGGTTGAAATAATTCGCCGCCGTCGGCCTGTGTCGACGGCTCTCTTTTGACCTCTTTGGGAGGCATTTATCTATGCCGCGTTCTGACTCGGATATTCCGGATAACGAAGCCCTGCCCTGGCAAACTCTGCTGTTGCTGGCGTTTCAGCATGTTCTGGTGGTGGTCGCCACGCCAATCACCGCCGTTTTCCTCATCGCCCAGGCGCTGCACTTCAGCGATACCGTCACCACGTCGCTACTGAGCGCGACCTTTTTGCTGTGCGGGCTGGGAGCCATCGTACAAAGCCTCGGTATCGGGAGCGTCGGCGCGCGGCTGCCTTTCATCATGGTGCCCGGCGGCGCGCCGATTGCAATTTTTATCGCGATTGCCCTACAAACGTCGATACAGACGGCGATTGGCGCAGTAATCTTAACGTCGCTGTTTTACTTTATCGCCCTGCCCGTTTTCCGCCGTTTTCTGCACCATTTCCCGCCGTTTATCATCGGGATCATGCTGCTGATGGTCTCGATTAACCTGATTCGTTTGTACGGCGGACTGATTATCGGGCCACCGGGCAGCGGCCATTTTGCCCAGCCAACCCACATTCTTCTGGCGCTGACGACCATCCTGATTACGCTTATCTTCGCGCTGGCGTTTACCGGGATCCTGCGTCAGCTGTCGGTGATGTTTGGTTTACTGGCCGGTACTCTGCTGGGGGTGGCCCTGGGCAGCGCCGATTTCAGCGAGGTCAGTCACGGGCCGCTGTTCAGCCTGCCACAGCTGTTCCCGTTCGGCTGGCCGGTTTTTAATCTTACGGCTTCGCTACCGTTATTAATTTACGCCGTCATCTCAATGGCGGAAGCGGCCGGGCAAACGATCGCCACCGCGGAGATCGTCAACTCGCCGCAAAACGTGCACAAAGCGATTCCCCGGACGATTCGCGGCGACGCCATTATTTCGCTGCTGGGAGGACTGTTCGGCACCTCCCTGATTATTACCTCCGGCGAAAATATTGGCGTCGTGCGCACGACCAACGTCAGATCCCGTTATGTCACGGCGACGGCGGGAGCGCTGCTGATCCTGATTGCGCTGCTTTCCCCACTGGTTCGCCTTGCCACCTGCCTGCCAGGCCCGGTGGTCTGCGGTACGGCGGTGATCGTTTTCAGCATCATCGGCGTCATCGGCATCGGTATGATTGCCCGCGAACCGCTGCATACGCCGGGGAAAACCTATGCCTTAGCTGCCGGTCTGGCGATGGGGATGTTGCCGATACTTGTACCCGGGCTGTATCAGAATTTCCCGTCAGGAATACAGATGGTACTGGGCAACGGTATGGCGGCCGGCACCCTGACTGCCATCATCGTCAATTCGCTGTTTATGCTGAGCGAAAAACGGGCGGCCGTCAGACTTAAGCATTAGGCCGTACCGCTCAGCGATAATGATGTTTGTCTAAGCCAAATTTTTTCATTCGCAGGTAGAGCTTTTTGCGCGGGATCTGCAAATACTCTGAGACATCGTTGATCCGGCCCTGATGGATGTTCAGGGCCTCAATAATGATCTGCCGTTCATAATCCTCAACCCGCTGGTCAAGCTGCATCGGCTCAACCTGATGCAGCAGCGGATTGGGGATTTCAGCCAGCGGCATCACCCCGACGGCAAATAGCTTGGCCGCATTTGCCAGTTCGCGCACGTTGTTCGGCCAGTGGCGATTGACCAGCTTTTTAGCCAGCGCCGCCGGCAGTTCTGGTACCGGATGGTTCAGCCGTAAACAGGCCTGCTGTAGATAGTGCAGAAACAGGGGCTCGATATCGTCGAGACGCTGCGCCAGCGGCGGGCAAAACTGCTGGGTCATGGCAAAGCAATAATAGAGATCGGGAAGAATAAGGTTATTGCCCACCAGGGCAATGAGCGGCTGCAGCCCCGTGGCAACCAGTCGACACGGCGGTTCATCCTGCGCTTGCTGATGGGCCAGTACCAACTGCTGTGCCTGGCTCAGAAACTCGATATTCCGCAGAACCAGCGTCCCGCCCTGCGCCTGCTCACACCACGCCTGCAGCGGTGCCTCCTGGCCTTGCAGGATATCGCCGAAAATTATCGGCCGGTCGCCGCGCGTGCTGAGGCGATGCAGGTAGCATGCCGCCAGCGTTCGCCCCGTTCCCCGTTCGCCATGAAAATAGACCGCGACATCCGTTTCGGCCAGCTGCTGAAGCGTTTGTCGCATCTGGGTAACCCACTCGCTGCGGCCAATCAGGTTGTCTTCCAGCTGCTCTTTTTGCCACTGTCGCCGCACCACCTGCGACTGACGCTGGGCCAGCGCTTTATCGATCAGGTCTAGCAGCTGCCCGGGATTAACCGGTTTTTGCAGAAAATCCCATGCGCCTTTCTTAACCGCCTCAACCGCCATCGGGACATCGCCATGGCCGGTAATTAATATCACCGGCAGATGCGGGTCGTGTTTAAGCAGTATCTTCAGCAAATCGATGCCGGAACAGTGCGGCATACACACATCGCTGAGCACGATACCGGGCCATGCTTCGCTGACCAGATCCTGCGCGCGCAGCGGATCGCCACAGGCGTAAACCCGATGCCCGGCCTGGGTGAGCAGCTGGGTATAGGCGTCGAGGACATCGCTGTCATCGTCAATCAGCAATATATTGTGGTGATCGGTCAACATGGCTTATTTCCGTAGCTAAAAATTGCAAAACAACACAGGCATGACGATCCAGCGTCGACGCCAGCCGCAGATGCCCTTCCATCTGTATCATTAATGATTCGCTGATCGACAGGCCGATCCCCAGCCCCAGCTGCTTGCTGGTTACAAACGGCTTGAGGAGCGACCCCGCCAGCGCCAGCGGCCAGCCGCCGCCATTATCCGCAATCATCACCGTCCAGCCTTCCGCCGTACGTTCCCATGCCACGCTAATGTAGGGCGCCGTCTGGGCGGCATCCAGCGCGTTGGTGAGCACATTTACCAGCACCTGCTGGATGCGCACCTCGTCACCGAGGACCTGCGGTTCATCAGGCGGCAGGTTCAGTACGCCGCACAGCGGTTTATGGCGCAGCGCCAGCAGCTCCCAGGCGGCAACGAATGCCTGGCGCAGACTGACGGCGCTGGCAGGCGTATCCGCTTCCGAACGACGAGAGAACTGCCGTAGGTTGCGGATAATGGCGTCGATTCGGCCAATCAGCCCTTCCGCCCTGGCCAGGGTCTGGCTGGCGCTGGCCATCTGCTCATGCTTAATGGCGGTGCGGGCGCTGTAGAGATACATCGACAGAGCGTTAAGCGGCTGATTGATTTCATGCGCCAGGGTCGTCATCGTCTGCCCGACGACCGCCAGCTTGGCCGCCTGAACCAGCTCATCCTGGGTCGTACGCAGATGGAGATCGATCCTCTTGCGCTCCGCGATCTCCTGTTCCAGCAGCTGGCGTTGTTGAGTAAGCTGTCCCAGGGTATGGCGCAGCAGTTTCCCGATGCGCCCCAGTTCATCTTCGCCATACACCGGAATAGCGGCGTTAACATCGCCCAGTCCGATACGCACCACCGCCTGATTAAGCTGAATAAAGCGTTTAACCAGCCGCGAACGGATAAAATAGTGGTTGAGCAAATATGCCAGCGCCAGCGCCAGCAGCGTGGCAATCAGAATCAGACTGCCGCTGAACCACATGGTATGTTCGAGGCGCTGATTGAAGGCGCGCATTTTTCCGTGGCTGTCGCTGAGCTGGGACTCCAGCTGGGCGCGAAAACGCGCCAGCGTGCTCTCTTTGGCTTGCGTCACCTGCGCCAGCGCCTTTTGCGCTTCAATATATTGCCGAATCGCGGCCGGCATTTTGTTTTCCGCGATCCCGGTATCGAGCAGCTCGTCAATGGTCTGCCGCAGGGTTATCGTGCTGGGATAGCCTTCCAGCAGATGCATATTTTCATCCGCGGTGTTTTTTAGGTAGGTCAGGTAGCGAATATGCCCTTCCACGTTACCGTCGCCCTCCGTGCTGGACTGCACCTCGGTGAGTCTGTCGCGCAGGTCGCTGATAATCTGGCTCTCAATACGCGCCAGGGTGTAGACCTGCTGCTGTTCCCCCTGCACCGCCCGCAGATTGGCCTGCAGACGATGAACGGCGTGGCCCTGCTGGTCCTCCATCTGATCTAGCAAGGCGCCCTGCTGCCAGCTGAAGTCTTGCACCAGCGAGTTCATCTCTGAGGTAAAGTCATCATGCAGCCAGTTAATCCGCGCGGTGATTTCATTGACCTTTTCCCGCGCGATAAACATGTTGTAGAGCGAACGATCGAGCCTGGCGAGCAGCTGACGGCTGTCGCGAAGCGTCAGCTTAATTTGCTGGCGTTCCGGCATATCAAGACGCTGGCTTAACCTGTCGATGTCATCCAGGTGTTGCAGGATCTGGTTGCGTAATTGCAGGCGCGAGGTGGTATTGGCCGCCAGTAAAAACTCATTAAGCTGATCGACCAGCGTATTCAGGCTGTTTTCAATCAGGAACGAGGTCTGAATCCGCGGGAAATAGTCGTTGAGCGCATAGCGAATTTGCGAGCTCTGCTCGTGCCAGGAGTAGAGGCTGACGCCGCTGACGACGAGGGTCAGCAGCGCGCCGGTCAGGAACGCGCCGCGCAGGCTGGCGCTGATGGTCAGGTTCCTGATAAAGCCGGGCAACCTCATTTCAGGTTCTCCAGTTTAACGATCGCCTGCCGCTGTTGTTCCTGGAAAAAGAGCTGCCACTCCATCATGAGCTGTTCGGCCCGATCTTTATTATCCAGCTGTCGGAGATAGTCCTCATCGCGACTCTGCTGCTCGCTGACCGGCATGGCGGTCAGCAACACGCGGACCTCCGGTAGCGGCGTTTTTAGCCGGGCTTCTGCATTGTGCAACGCTCGCCAGGCATCCTTCAGCTGCGACAGACGAAAGCTTATCGCAGTATCAAACAACTTTTGTACCAGACGCTGACGTTGCAGGATCAGCTGATAGTTGAGTGAGGGTTCGCTCAGTAGCTGGCGCTGCTGGCGCGCGCGCGGTGTATTTCCCGGATCGGGGATAATCGAGTATTTTCCGGTGTTGGTATCCGAGAGCGCCTGCTGGCCTTCCGGACTGAGCAAAAACTGAATAAAGCGCCGGGCATCCGCCGGGTACGGGTTATGACCAATCATCGCCACATAGGTAGGTGACGCCGCCGAGTGCGGAAAATAGTGAAACGTCAGGTTTGGATCGTCGAGCAACAGATTGGCGTAGTTATCAATCACCGGGCCGACCGAGCCTAAGCCGCTTTTGATTTTATCCGCCACGCCAAAACTGCGGCTGGAGATAGTGATCAGGTTCCCCGCCATGCTCAAAATGATTTCCCATCCGTGGTTCCAGCCCTCCTGTTGCAGCAGCGATTCCACCATCAGATGGTTAGTATCCGAACGCGAGGGGCTGCTCATTAATAAGGTGCCCTGATAGCGCGCCTGCATCAGATCGTCCCAGCTGGCGGGCAGCGGCAGCTGGCGCTCGCGGAGATTACGCTGGTTAATGAGCAGACCAAACCCGGAGATGGCCACCGCGACTGCGGTACCGCGGATCGAAGCCGGTACCCGCTGCTGCGACTGGGCCGGCGCGTCCGGGTAGGCGGCCAGTCGCTGATGCTCCTGCAGGTGCTGCAACAGCATGGGCGATGAAGTCAGCACCAGATCGATATTCTCGCCTCCGGCGCCGTCCAGCAGTTGTTCCAGCGAGGCGCTGGTGCGATTCAGAGTACGGATGATCACCGATTGCGGCTGAGTCTGCCAGCGGCTGATGATATAGGCGGTCGCATCAGGTGAGAAAGTGGTGGCAATCACCAGCTCATTCTTTTTGGCCTCAACGCTAAAGACCATCAGCAAGCTGAGGAAGAGTCCAATACCCCAGCCCCGCTGTCGTTTATTTGACCGTTTTGTCATGAAATACCCTTCTCGCTGCCAGCGTTTTGTGATCGTTTTCATAAAACCAGAACATGAATAAATAATATCTCGCTGAGCTTTGTGACAAAAAAGTTCATTGCCCGACGCGTTCGTTAAAGCCGGGGAAATATCCATATTCGGCTTTATCCTACAGAATAATAAACAGCCTACCACCGCTATTAAAATCATACTGTTAACAAGGTCAAACTAACAAGAACGCAGGCCATTAGGGCTATTGCGCAATTTGCACCCAGCTCGGCTAAGTATTTCACAAAAAGAGTGATGGCCGGGAAATATATTTGGGTCAAAAAAAAGAACCTCCGGATTTATATTTGAGTCATTTTTGACTCAAATAGCCTGGATTGTATTGCCGCTTTGTTTTCATCACAATTGATAACGTACTGACGACAGCTTAATTGAATTATCCCGACATTCACCACCGCTAATAAAATACAGGTACGGTTATGCTTTCATTATTAAAACCCAAGGTCGCCGCGGCCACGATTCCTGCGCAACAAATTGTCCCTACCTATAAACGCTATCGGATGCAGGCGCTACTGAGCGTCTTCCTCGGCTATCTCGCCTACTACATCGTGCGTAATAACTTCACGTTGTCGACTCCTTACCTCAAAGAGCAGCTTGACCTGAGCGCCACCCAAATTGGCATGCTCAGCAGCTGCATGTTGATCGCCTACGGTATCAGCAAAGGGGTGATGAGCAGCCTGGCGGACAAGGCCAGCCCGAAAGTCTTTATGGCCTGCGGGCTGGTGATGTGCGCGGCGGTGAACGTCGGGCTGGGCTTCAGCAGCGCGTTCTGGATTTTCGTCGCGCTGGTGGTGATCAACGGGCTGTTCCAGGGCATGGGCGTTGGCCCCTCGTTTATCACCATCGCCAACTGGTTTCCACGCCGCGAACGTGGCCGGGTCGGCGCATTCTGGAACATCTCGCACAACGTTGGCGGTGGTATTGTCGCCCCCATCGTCGGAACCGCTTTTGCGCTGCTCGGGACCGAACACTGGCAGACCGCCAGCTATATCGTCCCCGCCGCGGTTGCGGTGCTGTTTGCCGTTGTGGTGCTGATTCTGGGAAAAGGCTCGCCGCGCAGCGAAGGGCTGCCGGCGCTCGACGAAATGCTCCCGGAAGAGAAAGTGCTGCTCAATACCGGCAAAGTGGAAAAAGCCCCGGAAAACATGAGCGCATGGCAAATCTTTTGTACCTATGTGCTGAAAAACAAGAACGCCTGGTACGTCTCGATGGTCGATGTGTTCGTCTACATGGTGCGCTTCGGAATGATCAGCTGGCTGCCTATCTATCTTCTGTCGGTGAAGCACTTCTCGAAAGAAGAGATGAGCGTCGCGTTTCTGTTTTTCGAATGGGCGGCCATTCCGTCGACGCTGCTGGCCGGCTGGCTGTCGGATAAGCTGTTTAAAGGTCGCCGCATGCCGCTGGCGATGATCTGCATGACGCTGATCTTCTTCTGCCTGATTGGCTACTGGAAAAGTGATTCGCTGTTTATGGTCACGGTGTTTGCCGCCATTGTGGGTTGCCTGATTTACGTCCCGCAATTTCTGGCCTCGGTACAGACTATGGAGATTGTGCCGAGCTTTGCGGTCGGTTCTGCGGTTGGTTTACGCGGTTTTATGAGCTACATCTTCGGCGCGTCGCTGGGCACCAGTCTGTTCGGCGTGATGGTGGATAAGCTGGGCTGGCACGGCGGTTTCTATCTGCTGATGGGCGGCGTGGTGTGCTGCATTCTGTTTTGCTATCTGTCACACCGTGGGGCGCTGGAGCTGGAACGTAAGCGTCAGGAGGCGGCCAACGCGCACGAGCTGTCGCTGGCACAGGCGTAAATTCGCCGGTATGAGATAAAGGTTGAGATAAAGAATAGCCCCGGCGGCGGCAGGCTGGCGCCGGGGCAGACATCCGGAGAGCCTTTAGTCAATCGCGGCAGCGTCACTGTGTTGACGGATAAACCGCGCGCGCCAGGGTTTCAACAGCGCAATCGCCAGCGCGGCGGTAATAAAATCAAGTCCTATCGCGCAGCTAAAGACCACCTCCCACCCTTGAGTATGCTGGTACAGCAGCGCCGCCAGCGGGCCGCCAAAAATCGATCCGATCCCTTGCGATATATACAACCAGCCGTAGTTAGAGCTCGCATATTCGCTGCCGAACGTGTCGGTCAACGTGGAGGGAAACAGCGAAAAGATCTCCCCCCAGCCGAAAAACACCACGCCGGACAACAGCACAAACAGCATCGGATCGTCACGACAGGCCAGCCACAGGGTCATCGCCACCCCTTCCAGCGCAAAGGCGATAAACATGGTGTTTTCCCGGCCATAGCGATCGGAAATAAAGCCGAACAGCGGTCGCGTCAGGCCATTGGTAAAACGGTCGATAGTCAGCGCCAGCGGCAGCGCGGCCATGCCGAACACCACCGCCTTACTGATGCCGAAATCCTCAGCAAAGACCGCCATCTGCGACGTCACCATCAGTCCGGAGGTCGACATCATCGCCATCATGGCAAACATCAGCCAGAAAAGCGGTTGGCGCAGCATTTCGCGCGAAGTGAATTGCCGGCTACTTTGCGCGACGGTCTGGCTGGCGGGCAACGCACCGCTATCGGGCGGCAGCTTCAGCCCCTGGCTGGCCAGAAATCCCACGGCGGCAAAGAGGAGGCCGAAGACCGTCATGGTCTGTTCTAATCCGTATTGGCCCAGCGAGACGGAGACAGGAAAGGTGGTCATAATCGCCCCCATGCCATACCCTGCCGCAACGGCGCCGGCGGCAAATCCACGATGGCGGGGAAACCAGCGCACCATTAAACCGACGACGCCGATATAGACAATACCGGTCCCCAGCCCGCCGAGGCCGCCATAGACGAGGTACAGCGCGGCCAGGCCGCTGACCTGAGCCGAGAGAACCCAGCTCAGCCCCGCCATGACCGTGCCGAGAGAGATAAGCAGCCGCGGGCCAAAGCGTTCAACCAGCCGTCCCTGAAACGGCGAGAAAAACGTCTGCAGGATAATCAACAGCGAAAAGGTCACCTGTAGTTCCGCTAACCCGACGCCCAGTTTGTCGGTCAACGGTCTGGTCAGCAACGTCCAGACATATTGTGGACTGGATATCGCAGCCATACAGATCAGGCCAAGTGCGAGTTGCGTCCATTTGCCATATCTGGCGACAACCAAAGGTTCTCTGAGAACGGTCATAATCAGCTCCAGTAATCCGTTAGCCACAAATCAAAAATGACGGCCACGACGGTATGGGGTCGTTGAAACCCCGCCCCGTCCCCTGCGCATCCCAATACTTACAGTGCTAAGCATTAACCGTGCCACGTTACTTATTTGTTATTTATCAATGCATTATTAAAATAACCGGCCGTCGTGCCGCAGCCCTGCACCGCTGAAGGGCGGTTTTTGTTCGCCAGATGTGCAGGTAAAAAGGGAGATTCGCTATAATTGCGTCGCCGCCGGGGATGTTCCGGATTCAGGCAGAGAAAAGAGAAAGGAGTGAGATTGACTATTTCAGTTCGTCAGGCAACCCGTCATGACTGGCCGGCATTACAGCGGCTGTTTCTTTTATCGCGGTGTCATACGTTTACGTGGCTGAACGTCACCGATTTCCGCTTAACCGATCTGGAAAAGCAGACTGAAGGTGAAACGATCTGGCTGGCACACGATCCTCAGGGAGAGCTGGCCGGCTTCATTGCCGTCTGGATGCCAGACCACTTTATTCACCATTTGCATGTCGCTCCCGCCCGTCAGGGCTGCGGGGTTGGTAAAATGTTGCTGCAGGTACTACCCGGCTGGCAAGAGCACGGCTATCGGCTCAAGTGCCTGACGCGTAATCGCAATGCGCTGGCGTTTTATGCCGCCAGCGGCTTTGTCACGATTGGCGAAGGGATCAGCGACGAGGGAGCGTATCACCTGCTGGAACGCAAAGCGGCCTGGCCGGAACAACAGGCGAAGAAAATGCGCCCGTAGGCGCATCGTTAACGCGGCGCGGATTTATTCTTCGCTGACCGTGGATTTCACCCGCACGCCGGCAAAGACAATAATCATGGCGGTGAGCAAGAGTAAACCGCTGCCGGTAAAGACGCCGCTGGCGCCATTGAGGTCAAACACCGCCCCGCCGCCGGCCGCTCCGGCGCTGATCGCCAGCTGAATAGAGGCAACCAGCAGCCCGCCCGCGCTTTCCGCTTCATCCGGCACCGTCGTCGCCAGCCAGGTTGACCAGCCTACCGGCACCAGACCGAAGGCGAAGCCCCACATGGCGACCAGCAATCCATCGAGGAGCGCGATATGACCGAACGTCACCATCATCAGCGCCAGCACGCTCATAGCCAGAGGAACCAGCGCCAGCGTCAACCGCAGGCTGCGACTCAACAGATGCCCGGCGATCGAGGTCCCGATAAAGTTCGCCACCCCGAATCCCAGCAAAATCAGGGAGACGCCTTCGACGCTGGCCTGGGCGACGGTCTCGAGGAACGGCCGCAGATAGGTGAAAAAGGCAAAATGGCCGCTGAAGATTAAAATGGTGGCCAGCATCCCGCCAACCATGCCGGGACGGCGCAGCACCTTAAACAGCGTAGCAAAGCTGCCGACGCTTTCCGGGCGCATTGAGGGCAGCACCCACAGTTGCCACAGCAGCGCCAGAACGCTTGGGACCGTACAGAGAATAAAGACGCTGCGCCAGCCAATCAGGCCGCCCAGATAGCTGCCCAGCGGCGCAGCCACCACGGTCGCTATCGACACGGCGGAGAAGATCACCGCCAGCGCTTTCGGCACCAACGCGGCAGGCACCAGACGCATCGCCGTGGCGGTCGACATCGACCAGAATCCGCCGATCGCTATCCCCAGCAGCAGGCGTCCCAGCAGCAGAAACTCCAGCGAACTGGCGAAGGCCACCATCAGGCTGGAGACGATCTGCAGGACAGAAAAGAACATCAGTACCCAGCGGCGATCGATATTTTTGGTGGCGGGGGTGATCAGCAAGCCGGTCACCAGCGCCACCAGGGCCGTTGCGGTCACCGCCTGCCCTGCCATCCCCTCGCTGACCCCAAGGCTGGCCGCCATCGGTGTCAACAGGCTGGCGGGAAGGAACTCGGCAACAATCAGGCCAAACACGCCCAGCGCCAGCGCATAGACGGCGCGCCACGCGGGCCTGGCATTTGCCAGGCTCTCTTCAGCTGCAATGCAGGAACTCATAAACATCTCTCCAGAACAATTAACATTTCGTTAAGGTTAGGAGGTTACGCCAGGACGATCTATGATAAATACTCTGTGATTATTGATAATTCGTCCGGGAATGATGTTATGACTCAGCAAGCCCTCGATCTCACCAGCGAACTCCTGCGCGGCATGCGCCTTTCCGGCGTCAACTACCGGCGCATCGAAACCTCCCGTCCTTTCGGCGTCGAGTTCGGCTTCGTGCCTGGTAAAGCGCAGTTTCACTTTATCAGCCGGGGACCGGTACTCCTGCGCATGGTCAGCGGTCAGCGCTTAATGTTGCAAAGCGGCGATGCGCTGTTTATTCCCAACGGCGATGGGCACGTGCTGCTTTCTGATGACCAGGCATCGGTAGTCAACGTCTCCAGACTTCCCAGCGAACCGGTTTGTGGCTCGGTAAGCTGCGTCAAAAACGCGTGCGACGACGCGAAAAGTGACAGCGCCATTATCTTCAGCGCATGTATGGACTTTGAGCTCGGTGGCATGCAGCCTCTGGTCAAAGCGATGCCGGAAGTGATGCTGGTCAGCAGCCTGCTGACCAGTCGCCCGGAAATCCAGCCGATGCTGGCGGCCATGGAACGCGAAAGCCTCACCCGACAGGCGGGCTATGCCGGTATTCTGGCGCGGTTGGCCGATGTGGTCGCCGCGCTGATCGTTCGCGGCTGGGTGGAGTGCGGTTGCGGCAACGCCACCGGCTGGGTACAGGTGCTGCGCGACCCTAAGCTGGCCAAAGCCATTTACGTTATGCATCAGCAGCCCGGCATTAACTGGAAAGTCGAAGATCTGGCCCGCGAGACCGGGACCTCACGTTCCGTTTTTGCGGAGCGTTTCCTCACCGCCACCGGTACCACACCCGCGCGTTATCTTACGGAGCTGCGGATGCGTCTGGCCGTGCAGTATATTTCGGATGAAGGTCAGACGCTGGAAAAGGTCGCCTTCCGCCTCGGATACAGTTCGCTAGCCGCCTTCAGCCGGGCCTTTAAGCGCATCACCGGCAAGGCGCCGGGGTCGCTCCGTGGCGAGACGGTGCTGTAACGCGACGCACCATCACACCCGGGCTACGCCCTACTCTTTTTTCTGCCAGTTCGCCCACGGGCTATCCGCCGGTAGCGGCGTACTGGCGGAGCTTGAATCGTCGAGGGAGTCGATATAGAGGTCTTCAACTGCTTTGCGCGCCCACGGCGTTCGCCGTAAAAATTTGAGGCTCGATTTGATGCTCGGGTCGCTCTTAAAACAGTTGATCTTGATCCGTTTTGCCAACTCGGCCCAGCCATACTTTGCCACCAGGGCGTTGAGTAAAGCCTCGAGGGTGACGCCATGAAGAGGATCTTTGGAAGGCTGCATTGCGATGTTGAATCCTGAATACCTGGGAAATGTCGCACACCATACTGGCTACATCGCCCCTGCGCAAGGTTGAAAGAAGGTTCGCGTCACCTTTATCCATTATTCGCAAAAGCACAGAACCCCGCCCGGTCATAAATTAGAAAAGAAGGTTATTGGTTGATTATTTGCCGTTGAGGCAAGCTGTGTTCACCCCACAGAATGAGGAAATCACCATGCGCTGTTGTTGTCCCCGAACCCTGAACCTGAATAAACGCTACTCCCTGAACGCTGTCTTCGGAGAACACAATGAACGCAACGACTTTGCCGATTCTCGATCTTGCCCGCTACGCCGATCCTACTGAAAAAACGGCTTTTCTGGCCGACCTTCGCCATGCGGCCCGCGAGATCGGCTTCTTTTATCTGATCAATCATGGCGTCGACGATGGCTTGCAAAAAGCTGTCCAGCATCAATCCCGCCGCTTTTTTGCCCTGCCTGATGAGCAAAAGCAGCCGGTCGCGATGATTCATTCCCCACACTTTCGCGGCTATAACCGCGCCGCATCGGAGCTGACCCGCGGAGAGCCAGACTGGCGAGAACAATTTGATATTGGCGCCGAGCGTCCAGCGCTGCGTCTGGATGACAATGCGCCGCGCTGGCAGCGCCTACAGGGGCCCAACCTATGGCCGGATGCCCTACCGACGCTGAAACCCACGCTGCTCAGCTGGCAGCGCGCCATGACCCAGGTCGGCACAACCCTGCTGCGCGCCTTTGCTGAAGCGCTGGCGCTACCTGATGACGCCTTTGAAACCTTATATGGCAATAAACCCAACGAGCATATCAAACTGATCCGCTATCCCGGTCAGCATGAGACGCAAAGCCACCAGGGCGTCGGCGCGCACAAGGACTCCGGGTTCCTCAGCTTCCTGCTTCAGGATGAGCAAAAGGGCCTGCAGGTAGAAGTAGCTCCCGGGCACTGGATCGATGCGACCCCGCTGGCCGGCAGTTTTGTGGTCAATATTGGTGAACTGCTGGAGCTGGCCACCAATGGCTATCTGCGCGCCACCGTGCATCGGGTAGTCTCTCCGCCGGCACACCAGGAACGTCTCTCTATCGCCTTTTTCCTCGGTGCGCAGCTGGATGCCACCGTCCCGGTCTACACCCTTCCACCGGAACTGGCGCAGGAAGCGCTCGGGCCGGACAGCGATCCACAAAACCCGCTGCTGCGCGAAGTGGGCTGGAATTACCTGAAGGGCCGCCTGCGCTCACACCCGGATGTGGCTGAACGCTACTACCAGGATCTGTTTCGCGAACGTACCGAGCAACCGATCGTTTAAAGATAAAAATAAAGGAAAACACCATGAAAATTGCCGCTTTTAAACTGGCAGGGGTTGCTCTGTCTCTCTCCTTAGCCTGGACATCAGCACAGGCCGCCGCATTACGCGTAGCGGCGGACCCGGTTCCGCATGCGGAGATCCTTAACTACATCAAGAAAATCGACCCGAGCCTGGATCTGAAGGTGGTCGAACTGACCAGCGGCGTGAACGCCAATGAGCTGCTGGCCAACGGCGACGTGGACGCAAACTATTTCCAGCACGTTCCCTATTTGAAGGATCAGGAAAAGGCGCTGGGCAAGACCTTCGCCGTCGCCGCCACGGTCCATATTGAGCCGCTGGGTATCTATTCGCGCAAGCACAAAGACTTTGCTTCACTGCCGGAAAATGCCACCGTCGCCGTGCCCAATAACACCACCAACCTGAGCCGGGCCCTGTTCCTGTTGCAAAGCCAGGGGCTGATCAAGCTGGCCTCCACCTTCACCGACCCGGCCACGACGCTGGCGACGCCAAAAGATATTGTGGAAAACCCGAAGCATCTGAAGATTCTCGAAATTGAATCGCCGCAGATCCCGCGCTCCCTCGACGATGTTGATCTGGCCGTGATCAACGGTAACTATGCGCTGGAAGCCGGGCTGACGCCGGCAAAAGACGCGCTTGGCCTCGAGAGCGCCAGCCATAACCCTTACGCCAACATTCTGGTCACCAATCCTTCCCTGGCAAGCGACCCGCGCATCAAACAGCTGGCGAAAGACCTGACTTCACCGCAGGTGGCAGAATTTATCCGACAACGCTATAACGGCTCGGTTATCCCGGTTGCGCCGAAATCATGATTGAAGCGATCGGGCTGAGTAAAACCTACGCCGGAACAGGCCGACCGGCGCTGAACAATGTGTCGCTGCAGGTCCCGAAGGGCGCGATTTACGGCATCCTCGGACGCAGCGGCGCAGGGAAAAGTACGCTGATCCGCTGTCTGAATCTGCTGGAGCGGCCCACGTCGGGCCGCATTATTGTGAACGGACAGGATATTACGCAGATGGATAAAGCCGCGCTGCGCGCCTATCGCCTGCGTACCGGGATGATCTTTCAACATTTTAACCTACTGCATGCGCGCAACGTCGCCGACAATATCGCGGTGCCGCTGGAAATTGCCGGCGTGAGCAAAACGGCGCGTCAGGCGCGCGTGGCGGAGTTGCTTGAGCTGGTCGGGCTTAGCGATAAAGCCCACGCGTTCCCTTCCCAGCTTTCGGGCGGGCAAAAGCAGCGCGTGGGTATTGCAAGAGCGCTGGCGTCAAGACCGG
This sequence comes from Klebsiella sp. YJ, assembly GCF_002108615.1. NCBI lineage: Bacteria > Pseudomonadati > Pseudomonadota > Gammaproteobacteria > Enterobacterales > Enterobacteriaceae > Klebsiella > Klebsiella sp. YJ. The sequence goes on along the minus strand of NZ_MTEG01000008.1, from coordinate 210,680 downwards.
ACGTCCTGCTGTGCGACGAGGCGACCAGCGCCCTGGATCCCGAGACCACCGCCTCGGTGCTGGCGCTGCTGGCGGATATTAATCAGCGTCTGAATCTGACGATTGTGCTGATCACCCATGAACTGGAGGTGGTCAAAACCCTGTGCGACCACGCCGCGCTGCTGGAAAATGGCGAGATCGTCGAAAGCGGCAGTATTGCCGAACTGCTGGTGGCGCCGTGGTCGAAGCTGCGTCAGTCATTGCTGCACGATCCGCAGTCGGAACGCGATTTTCTTGCTCGTCATGGTTATCATCGGAGGCCATTATGCACAGTCGCATGAGCTGGGATGACCTCTGGCCGCTGCTGTTGGACGGTACGCTGGACACGGTGTATATGGTGGGGCTGGCGGCGTTATTTACCGTTCTGCTCGGCCTTCCTGTCGGCGTGGTGCTGTTTATTTCGCGCAAAAACGGATTGCTGCCGATGCCGAAACTCAACGCGCTGCTGGGGGCGGTGATTAACTTTGGTCGCTCGCTGCCGTTTATCGTACTGCTGATTGCCCTGATCCCGTTTACCCGGCTGATCATCGGGACTACGCTCGGGAGCACGGCGGCGGTGGTGCCGGTCACGATTGGCGCCTTCCCTTTTTTCGCCCGGCTGACGGAAAACGCGCTTGATGAAGTGGATTACGGACGTATTGAAGCCATTTTGTCGATGGGCGGCACGATCTGGCATGTGATTTTTAAATCGCTACTGCCGGAAGCGTTGCCAACCCTGCTGGCTGGCGTCACGCTGACTATCGTGATGTTGATTGGCTTCTCGTCCATGGCCGGCGTCATTGGCGGCGGCGGGCTGGGCGATTTGGCGATTCGCTATGGCTATCAGAGATTTAATAATGAAGTGATGGTCGGCACGGTGCTGATTCTGGTGGCCCTGGTGCAGGGCGTGCAGATGGCGGGCGACCGCCTGGTCCGCCGACTGGCCCACCGTCGTTAAACGTCCGCAAAGTCTGACCTCAGCCGTAGCGGCAGGTCGCCATCACCACCGCTACGGCTGAGGGGAAAATCCGCCTTCGCGGATCAGCGCTTGCATCAGGTCCGCTGCCGGCAATGCCCGGATCATCCCGACCCCCTGTCCTGCCCAATGTGCGCCAAACCCCCATTCGCCCTGCGCTTTCGCCACTGCCGCCAGCGCTTTCCCCGCGTCGTAGGCTAGCGGGTAATCCGGGGGCATAACCCCGGGATTGCGCCGGCCGGTTTCACAAAATGCATTATCGATACTGCGCGCCGGGCGGCCGGAAATCGCCGTCGTCATCACGGTTTTTGGCGCCGGTTCACCGCTCAGCGCCTGACGATATCCGACGTCGGTAGCCGATTCCGGGCAGAGCAGGAACGCGGTCCCCAGTTGAACCCCTTCTGCGCCCAGATGCATCATGCTGCGGATCCCGGCGCCGTCCATGATCCCCCCCGCGGCAATAACCGGTACTGACACCGTTCGCTTAAGCGCCTGGACCAGCGTCAAGGTACTCATTTGCCGATCGTCGCCGTGGGGATCGAAGATCCCGCGATGGCCTCCGGCCTCATATCCCTGCGCAATCACCATATCGACTCCCTCGGCGACTGCCCGCTGCGCCTCGTCTACGCTGGTGGCGCTGGCCATTATCACCACACCTTTTTCCTTCAGGCGGCGAATGAATGTCTTATCCGCCACGCCAAAGTGGAAACTGACCACCTCAGGCACCAGGTCAAGTAGCATCTCGGCCATGGGCTGATTCACAAGGAAACTTTGATAGATTTCAGTCAGCGTCTCGGGCGGTTCCCCGCCGAAACGAGCAAATAGCGGGCGCAACAGCGCGGTCCACCTTGCTTCCGTGTGCGGGTCCCGGCGCGCCGGCGCATGGCAAAACAGATTGACATTGACGGGTTGCGTGGTCAGATGACGAGTACGTGCAATCAGCGCTTCGGCCTGGGACACGGTCGATGCCCCCAGCCCCAGCGAGCCGAGCCCGCCGCTGTTACTCACCGCCGCGGCCAGCTCTGGCGTTGAAACCCCGGCCATCGGCGCTTGTATGATGGGATAAGCAATATCCAGTCTCTGCGTAAAGCGGTTGCGCATGGTCACCCTTTTGAATGTGTGATATTGAATACTTAACATCTCTTTTTGAGATGATAAGATCAATATCATTCCCATATTTAGAAGAAAAATATGAACCACGCCACGTTACTGATCTTTAAAATTGTCGCGGAAGAGCAAAGCATTACCCGGGCAGCCAAAAAGCTGGGCCGCGCGCAATCCAACATCACCACGCGCATCCAGCAACTGGAAGAAGAGCTTGATGTCGAGCTGTTCAAACGCGGCAATAAAAAAATGGTGCTCTCTACTGCCGGAAAGCAGTTCCTCGATTACGCGCTAAGAATACTGAGCCTTGCCGAAGAGGCGAAACAGGCATTGCACCCGACAAAGCCCGCCGGGCGCCTGCGCCTGGGGGCGATGGAAGCGACAGCCGCGAGCCGGCTTATTCACCTTCTTCCACAGTTTCGCGCGATCTGTCCGCAGGTCGAACTGACGTTGCATACCCAGCCTACGCAGCAGTTGACCGATCGGGTACAGCGTGCCGCCCTCGACTGCGCGCTGGTGAGTCTGCCGGTAACCGCCGAAGGTGAGCTTGTCTGCCCGCCGGATATCGATGCGATTCCCGTTTTTGTTGAGCAGCTGATGCTGGTGAGCACAACGGGTCCGGCAGATAGCAGGCTTGCAGCGTTCCCCAGGGGCTGCAGCTATCGGGCGCTCGGGGAAGCGTTTTTCGCCAGCGACGCGCGCGTCGAAATTCAGGATGTGGGTTCGTACCACGCCATGATCGCCTGCATTGCGTCCGGTGGTTATAGCGGTATCCTGCCGCAAAGCGTAATCGATATCCTGATTCTGCCAGACAACTGCCAGATTCAGCCGTTTAAGCAGGTACAGACCCAGCTCATCTGGCGCCGGGGATATATGTCCCCTGCGCTCAGTGAAATGCGGCAGCTGCTGACGGCAGCCGCCCCCTTTTAATGGCGCGCGCGTGCAGGCCTGACCGCAACCAGCCCAGCCGCCAGACCCAGAGAAGCTGCCGCCACAATCAGTGAGGGATTAAACGATCCCGTCAGGTTATGCAGCGTCCCGGCGACAAATGGCCCGATAATCTGTCCGACGCCATAAGTGGCCGTCATCGCCGCGATCATGTTGAATTTTACCCGTTGATTCAGCCTTCTGGCTTCCGGGAGCGCAATGGTAACGGTGCCCATAAAGGTAAAACCGACCAGCAGCGCGCTGAGCAGGCAAGCGAGCAGCGCCTGGCTAAAGGCTGGCAGTACAACGCCCGCCGCCTGGATCAGCAGATTGACGGTCAGCGCCCGCCGGAAGCCCAGCTTCACCACCAGTTTGTGCCAGATAAAGCATGAAGGTACCGCCGCAAGACCAAACAGCGCCCAGATTTGCACCGGATCGATCTGCGTCAGCGAAGCGGATAAAAACAGCGGCAGATAGGTTGCGGTAATGATGTAACCAAAGCCAGAAAAACCATATATCGCCAGTAATCGCCAGGCATCGGCGGTTGGTCCATCCGTCTCGGTTAAAGCCTGCGACTGCGGCGGCCAGCTCTGCACCTCATGGGCCGGCGTCAGCAGCAGGCGCACGACCAGTAAAAAGAGGATCGTCGCGCTAGCGGCGCAGATAAGCCAGATTTGTGGGCTGGAGAGCGCCCCACGCTTCGCCAGAGAGATACATTCGGCGGATAAAAATATCCCCATTCCAACGCCGGAAAAGAGTACCGGCGCACCGTGATGGTGTCTCATATGCTGAAGAAGCCATAGCGAGGCGGCGATCATCGTCACCGCACTCAGCACCCCCGCCAGCCCCCGGATAAGTATTATCCCCCAGGGTGAGCTCACCCACGCCAGTAGCGCCAGACACGCCAACGTGCCTGCCACCGAGGCGAGAGTCAGACGGGTGCTGTCAGCCGGTCGGGCTTTCGCCAGCAGTAGCGCCCCGATCAGATAACCCGCGTAGTTAACCGAGGCGGCCAGATTTCCCTGCTGCAGCGATAGAATCTGCTCATGCAGCATGACCGGGAGAATCCCGGTATAGGCAAAACGCCCGTATCCCATGCCGATAATCAGTACCACTGAACCGGCCAGCGCCAGCCACAAAGCCTGACGTTCCTGCCGCTGTTTCGTCGTGTTCACACGCTACCTCGCCGCTTAACATCTCAAAAAGAGAATGATGTTTCTCTTGTTGTCGTGGTAATGAATATGCCGGCCAGCAGGATATGTGGAGCGCGGGCCGACGTCTGCTGCCAGTGTAGAGTAGCCCGACGAAGATGCTTCGCTGAACAGCGAAGTGTGGGGGTTAATGCGACGGATAAATACGGGGGCTTGCAGCCCCCGTAACGGTTAGCGGTGACTGAGTGCCAGTCTGGCGGCAAAGAGCATAAATACCCCGCCGGTGGCGCGATCCATCCATTGGATAAAGCGCGGTTTTTTGAGCAGTCCGGAGGCGTAACGGGTTGCCAGGATCAGGGTTAATGACCACAGCGTACCGATCAACACATGAATGGCGACCAGCAGGAAGGTCCAGATGATCGGCGAGTGCCCTGCCGGGATAAACTGCGGCAAAAAGGAGACATAAAACACCCCCATTTTCGGATTCAATACGTTGCCGAGCATTCCTTTTAAAAACCAGTTGCTGGTAGACGGCGCGGCAGGCTGGTGCGTATCAAAGGCCTGACGTGGACGAAGCAGAAGCTGAAAGCCGAGCCAGCATAAATAGGCTGCCCCGCACCATTTCAGGATGTTATAGGCCACTTCCGATGCGGCAAGCAACGCGCCTAAGCCAAAAGCGACGATCGCGCCCCAGATAAAGCAACCGGTATCGATACCCAGGGCCGCCTGAAAGGCTTTTTTACCCCCTTCCACGGTTGAGGTGCGAAGGATGAGCGCGGTATCAAGGCCGGGGGTTAAAGTCAGAAGTAACGCGGCTAAGGAGTAAGCCAGAAGTGCATCGGTAACGGACATGTTCTCTCTCCGAAAGAGCTGATTCTATGGAAAACGACCCGCCCAGGCAATCAAATAACGGCGGCCTTAGCGTGATGGCGTTTCGCCATAGCCTGTAACCATGTGGTCACGGGGCGCACCGTTTTTCAGCGCACCAGGCGGTTCCACTCATCCCGGGTGATTTCCCACAATTCCGCATCCAGCATGCCCGCGGTAAACTGCTGTTTCTCTACGCGAATCAGGCGCATGCCGCTGTTCATCGAGATTTTCCGCGACCCCTCGTTGTCGCGGGCTTTTGGCGCACGCAGCACCTCCCGATGGAGCGTGTTAAACCAGAAATCGGTCACGCAGCGGCAGGCTTCGGTCATGAGCCCCTGGCGCTGCCAGGCCGGATCCAGCCAGAACCCGCGATTGTTATCCGCCTGGTCGGAGAGCGTAATCAGGCCGATAAGCTGCTCCGGGGCGACCTGGCGGCGAATCGTCCAGAACCAGCCGCTACCCTTTTCGGCAGCCGGTAAAGCAATCGTGTTCACATAGCGAGACGCCCCGTCATCCGGGAACGGCCACGGAAAACTGGCCGCCAGATGACGCACGATTTCCCATTGCGGAAACACCGCCTGAATCTGCGGCGCATCGTCTTTGACCAGTGGGACCAGCCGCAGCCTGTCGGTGGTTAAGAGTGGCGCTTTCACGGAGCCTCCTCGCGGAGCCATGGCGTAATGGTGACGCCCGTCAGCAGTCCTTCCGGGCTGAGCAGTCGGCTGACGGTCTGACCCCAGGGTTCTTCGCGGTTGGCAATCAGCAGCCGGTATCCTTTGGCAATCAGCACATCGGTGGCGACCTGAATGTCGCGCACTTCAAATTCAATCCACGCCTGGGGAACGGGCAGATCTGCCGGCCACTCTTCGCTGCCAAAGCAGGAGGTCGCCGCCTGGGCCAGCGGCCAGAGGGCAAAATGTTTCACTCCCGCCAGCGCATCCTGCCCGGTCAGCAGATAGTCCTCGTTACCCGCCATCCGTTGCAAAGGTAAACCTAACGTCTCGCCATAAAAGGCATGGCTCAGCGCGGTGTTTTGCGTGATGGGGCCGAATCCTGCGACAAACAGCACGGCGATATCGGTGAAATCTTTTGCCATCTTCCCTCCTGACGATGAACACAGAAACAGAGCCGGTAGAAAATTTATACATTGAATACGCAGACTTGCACAGATTCGTCTTGTCCCGACGCTAATTTTGGTGGGTTTGGCTAAAACAGCGGAAAAACGCATCCTGTGCTCGTCCGGATGACCGGGTCTGCGCTATGCTGCTCACACCTTCGTTTGAAATACCATGATGTTATGACCTCTTCAGTCAGTAATACTCAGCTTAATCTGCGCATTATCTCGATCGTTGTTTTTACCTGTATCTGCTATCTCTCCATCGGTCTGCCGCTCGCCGTCTTGCCGGGATATATCCATTACCAGCTGGGATACAGTACGCTGATTGCCGGTGTTGTTATCAGCCTGCAGTACATCTCTACGCTGTTCAGCCGCCCGCACGCCGGGCGCTATACGGATATTTGGGGACCGAAAAAAGTCGTCAGTCTTGGGATCGTCTGCTGTCTGTTGAGCGGGCTGTTCACGCTCGGTGCCGTGGCGCTGCAATCGGTGCCGCTGCTGGCGATTAGCGCTTTGCTGATTGGCCGTATTTTTCTCGGCGTCGGTGAAAGCTTTACCGCGACGGGGGCAACGCTGTGGGGAATTAAAACCGTGGGGGCAATACATACTTCGCGAGTGATCTCGTGGAATGGCGTGGCCACCTATGTGGCGATGGCGGTAGGCGCGCCGCTCGGTGTGATGCTGAATAGCGAGTTTGGTATCAGCGGTTTTGCCACGGTGGTCGTTCTGGTGGCTCTGATTGGCCTGCTCTTTGCCCGTACGCGCCAGGATGTCAGCGTCACCGCCGGTATCCGGGCGCCGTTCCACGTGGTGGTGCGCAAAATCTGGCCTTATGGTCTGGGTCTGGCCCTGGGGACCGTGGGGTTCGGGGTTATCGCGACCTTTATCACGCTCTATTTTTCCGCACATCGCTGGCAAGGCGCGGCATTTACCCTTTCGCTGTTCAGCGCCGGGTTTATCTGTGTTCGCCTGGTGGCGGGTAATATGATTACCCGCTATGGCGGCGTTCGCGTCTCTCTGGTCTGCTTCGTGGTCGAATGTCTCGGTCTGGTGATTATCTGGCTCGCGCCTTCCGCATGGATAGCCGGCCTCGGCGCACTGCTGACCGGCTCTGGTTTCTCTTTGGTATTCCCGGCGCTGGGCGTGGAAGCGGTCAGACAGGTTGAAGAACAAAACCAGGGAACGGCGCTGGGAACCTATTCGGCCTTTCTCGATCTAGCGTTGGGTTTGACCGGTCCCGTCGCTGGATGGGTCGCCGGATATTATGCTCTGGATACGATTTATCTGTTGGCCGCGGTGGTCGTCGTGCTGGCCTTCCTGCTGATTTTTCGTGTCTACCTGCAACAACGCGTGGGGTTGCGCCACGTATGAGCGACGGTCTCCGGTAGCCGCAGGTTACCGGGACCGGTAAAAAACTAATCAATAATTGACTGTGATTCCGCATCCGTGCCAACATCCTTGTCACGTCTGGTTACAGACGCACTGACGTGGCGGGTGGCATAACAGAGATCGCGTAATAAAAGATCCGGCCCGTGACGTAACCCAATCCGAATCACTGACCACGACGGTGAGTTCTTGAGCCTGGCGGGAAATACGCAAATGCATCAAAGCTTTAATCAGCGCGTTCATTTCTATTACTGCATCTTAGTCGCGCTGAAAATTCATGGAAAATCAAAAAAATCGGGTGGAATCAGAGGAAAGAACAATTTCCTGCTGAAATGGCTGCGCAAAGCTCAGGACAACAATATCTTCCACCCGGATATCACCAGCGAAATCGAATGGCTACGCGGTAAAATTATCCAGGCCGGATATGACACCGATCTGGAGCCGATGCTGGATTTCGTCTACGCCACGGCAAAACGCGCCGAAGCGCTCAAGGAGAGCGATTAACCGCCTGCACCTTGCACATGCCGGGCTCCCCGGCATCATCCACCAGTACACTCCGACCTCTATCCTATCTACCGCACGTGCGTGACATTGTCACAAAAATAGTCGCCATTCCCTCATCTCGTTCGAAAGACGTTTGATCCGACGGCATTGCCCTTTATGCTGGTGAACGCATCTATCTCATCCGGAGTCACCCATGGCCGACTGGAATCCCTCTCTGTATCTGAAGTTTGGCGCTGAACGTACGCGCCCCGCCGCTGAATTGATCGCCCGTATCGCACAGCATCCCGTCACATTTGCCGTCGATCTGGGCTGCGGTCCCGGTAACAGCACCGCGTTGCTTCATCATGCCTGGCCGGAAGCGACGCTTATCGGCGTCGACAGTTCGCCGGCAATGCTCGATGACGCCGCCCGGGCGCTGCCAAACTGCCGGTTCGTTGCCGCCGATATTCGCCAGTATCAACCCGAACGGCCCGCGGATCTTCTCTATGCGAACGCGTCGCTCCAGTGGTTGACGGATCATGAAACCCTGTTTCCGCAGTTGGTCAATCGGCTGGCGGATAACGGCTTGCTGGCGGTACAAATGCCGGACAACTGGCAGGAACCTTCTCATACGCTGATGCGTCAGGTGGCGCAAGAAATGGGGTTCCCGGAGAGCGGACGTCATCCGCTGCCGGGGGCACAGGCGTATTACGATATTCTTACCGCCTGCGGCTGTGAGGTGGATATCTGGCGAACGACCTATTACCACCCGCTGGAGTCGCACCAGGCGATTATCGACTGGCTGCAATCCACGGGGCTTCGCCCCTACCTGCAACCGCTCGACGCCGGGCAGCGGGAGGCTTTTCTCAATCGTTATCTGACGCTGTTGCAGCAACACTATCCGTTACAGTGTAACGGAAAGGTTCTGCTCCTGTTCCCGCGCCTGTTTATCGTCGCGCAGCGCACAGCTCATATCTGATGACAGAGACGCCCGGTGATATAGCGGTCACCGGGCGTCAGCGTCGTTTTGGTTGTTGTCATGACCGGCTTCTGGCATTACGCGTTTTTACTCATTGACCGGCAACTCATCCGGCGCCGCAGCTGCGTTACCAGGAAAGATGGTGCACCAGAGAGAGATCCCACGCGGTGGCCAGCAGCGAAAGAAACATAATCAGGTTAATGGCGGTCTCGATACGTTTTTCCATTTTTGATTCTCCTGAGTTATTTTCAGCCGCCAGGCGACGCTGAACAACGGCTTTTCTTTTAACCCGTGTTAACAGGTGATGCGATAACGCACGTAATCATCAGCGGGAGTGAATTCGTCATACAGTCGACGGGCCGGATTGTCGGTCTGCGTATGCCAGTAAAGGCGCGACCATCCTTGCTCTTTGGCTTCGGCTCGTAGCGCCTGCATCAATTGCCGGGCAATGCCGCGGCCGCGGACCTGCGGATCGACGAACAAGTCTTCCAGATAGCAAACCGGGGTTTTCACCCAGGTCCCTTCATGGAGAACGCATATTGCGAATCCCACCACGCGATCGTCAACCACCGCCACACGCCCCAGAACCGGCGAGCTGTGGTCCAGTAACCGCTGCCAGGTATATTCCGTGACATCGTCCGGCTGCGGGCTGCCATAAAAAGAGGTATAGCCTTGCCAAAGCTGCAGCCATTGTGATTTGTCTTGCCCACAGATCTCACGAATATCAACAACCATTGATTATCTCTCCTGATGCCCGAACTGCACCGGTTACGCGGGCGATCGATGTACACTTTTGCCGTTACGATAACCCATTATTTTCCTGGCCTAAAATTTCTTCAAGCGGCAGGGGCACAATTTGCACTTATTCGTCTTTATCTGTAAGCCCCCTTTCCGCTGTTTAGCGATTGCCCCTGAAGGAGCGACAGAACTGCACGGTCTGCTTTTTGATTCAGGGCTATTGTATGTTGTAACTAAAATGAGCGAATCAATAACCCGGCCGTGGCCGGGTCACCTTTTATCAACGATGTTTAGATCAGCACAACGGCTTCACCGCTTCACGCATTCCGCGTAGCAGAATCGCGTCAAGATCCCGCGTCACCTGTTCAACCAGACCATTAACCTGGGTCAGGTCCTGCTCCCAATGGGAGGTCACCGATAGCACCGCTTTCACCAGTTCGCCGGTGCCGATCTGCGCATCGCGATGCTGCGCCCACAGCGTCTGGAAACGGGTTATCCATTCGGCGTCATCCTGCACCGGATAAGTTTCGCCATCGCGCTCCGCGCGATAGAACGCAATCAACGCCGCCAGCGCAAACGTCAGACGCGCCGGTAGTTTACCTGATTTCTCCTGCCCTGCCAGCAGCTGCGGCAGAATGCGGGTGCGGAATTTGGTCATGCCGTTCAGCGCAATGGAGAGCAGCTGATGTTTGATATACGGATTGCGAAAACGCCCTGTCACCGCGCTGGCAAAAGACTCCAGTTCCGCGCGCGGCAGATCGAGCACCGGAATAATCTCTGCATAAATCGCTTTCTCAACGAACGCACAAATCTCCGGGTCGTTCATCGCTTCGCCAACGGTATCCAGCCCTGCCTGATAGGCAACCGGCACCAACGCGGTATGTGCGCCGTTAAGAATCGCCACTTTCCGCTCTTTGTACGGCTTAATATCATCAACAATCAGGACATTAAGTGGCAATTTATCCAGTCGCAGTTCAGCGGCCAGCGATTTGGGTCCCTGGATAACAAACAGATAGAAGTGTTCGGCGGTGGCGAGGAAACCGTCTTTGTAACCCAGCTGCGCTTCGATAGCCCCCGCTTCATCACGCGGGTAGCCGGTGACGATACGGTCCACCAGCGTCGAGCAGAACGCATTTGCCTCCTGCAGCCAGGTAATAAATGCCGCCGGCAGCGCCCATTCATGAGCATAGCGCAGCACCAGCTCGCGCAGCGCCTCGCCATTATAATCGATCAGTTCGCAAGGAATGATGATCCAGCCTTTATCCGCCGCGCCGGCGAAATGGCTGTAACGTTCGTATAGCAGACGGGTCAGTTTTGCCGGGTAGCTCACTGCCGGCGCATCTTCAAATCGATCGCCTGGGTGATAGCTGATGCCGGCTTCGGTCGTATTGGAAAACACAAACCGCATATCCGGGTTATGAGCCAGCTGAAGGAAGGCGTCGTAATCCGCGTAAACGCTGATTTCCCGGTTTACCGAACGGATCAGACGCGCATCGCTGACCGCTTCACCCCGTTCGTTCAAACCGCGGATAATGGTGGTGTACAGTCCATCCTGCGTGCTCAACGACGGGGGAAACGCGCTTTCTATGGGACGAACGATCACCACGCCGGCGTTCAGGTCGGTATGCTCATTCAGCAGATCAAGTTGCCAGTCGACAAATGCCCGAAGAAAATTACCTTCACCAAACTGGATAATGCGTTCAGGGTACTGCGCGCCGGGAAAATCACGACGGTTTAATGTTTTCACAATAGGTTCCCTCGTAGAGTGGTCATACAACCTGAGTAATTGGTGTAATAACTTAACAACTTTTCTAAGAGTAAAACCGTGTTTTGATCAAACCTGACTCTGTTATTACAGGATCTTATAGAACAGTGAGGTCGCCGTCATCGTTCCGTCCGGCATTAAGGCATAACGCGGAATTTCCCCGGCTTTTTCCCAGCCGCACTGGACATAGAAGCGTTCCGCGCCACTGCCGGTGGCCGTATCAAGCACCAGAACCGACTTGCCCTGCTCGCGGGCAAGCTGCTCCAGGTAGTTCATCAGCGCATTAGCCAGCCCCTGCCGTCGCGCATTTTGGTGAACCAAAAGTTTTGCCACGTCGGCGCGATGAGGCTGGTTTTCCGGTTGATCGATGACTAATTGTACCGTGCCGACAATCTGCCCGGCCTGTTCGGCCACCAGCACGAGGCGCTCCCCGGCCGCCACGCTTTCGGCGATGCGCAGCCAGAACGTTCGCGCCGTTTGCAACGAAAAAGGCAGCATAAAGCTGACGGAGGCGCCGCTGTTAACGCAATCGGCCAAAATATCGCTCAGTGGGGAAAGGTTTTCGAGAATATCAGCACGCGAAAGCGTACGAAGAGAAAAGGATGTGGTCATTGGTCACTCCATGAAATTGACCACATCACTATGTTTTTAACTTATATTTAACACAAGCGGAATTGTCATTCCGTTTTCTTATTACTGATTCTCCGCCAGCGTCGGGGTGCAAATCCGATTGCGTCCGGCTTGCTTCGCATTAATAAGATAGTCATCGGCAGCCATCAGCAGTTGATTAAACAGCTCGGTGATCCGTCCGCCGCCGACCGGACGACACTCCAGCCCCATGCTGAGGGTCAGTTTGATCTTGTGCGGCCCCCAGACAAAGGTTTGCGCCGCCACGCCCTGGCGAATTTTCTCAGCCAGCAGCTGACCCTCCTGCGGCGTTGCGCTCAACATGGCGACGGCAAACTCCTCCCCGCCAATGCGCGCCACCAGCCCCTGCTCGCCCACCAGATCCCGCACCCGTTGGGCGAACTGAGCCAGCACGCAATCTCCGCACTCGTGGCCCCAGCTATCATTCACTCGCTTAAAGCCATCGATATCCAGCAACATCACGGTAAGCTGCTGCGTTGCTGATTGCGGTTGACGCTTCAGCGCCTCGCTCAGACCGGAACGCGAGTAAACCCGCGTCTGGAAATCAAAATCAGCCCGTAGCGCCAGCTGTTTCACCAGGTTATTGATCGCGTCAACGCTGGAGGCAACAATCACCGGGCTGATTAACATCGCCGCAATGCCAAGGCGGGTCGAGAACAGCTGCCATGGCTGCAGATGCGCATCGGGAGAGAGATGAATTAATGCGTTCGCGACCAGCAGGATCTCACCGATGCCGGTGAGGAAAGTCAGCAGACAGGTCAACGGCAGCGGATAACGAATCGCACACCAGATCAGCGCAGGCAGCGGGAAGGTGATACTTTCGGCGCCCCCTACGGCGACGCCAAGAATAATGGACAGCACCAGCACCATGACCGGCAGCAGCTGACTCCAGCGGAAACCGCTTAACGTCGAAGGGATCGTCACCGTCAGGATAAACGGCAGGATCAGCACCGCCGTCGAGAACTGTTCGCTAAACCAATCGGCCAGCAGAGAGATAAATGTCTCCCGCTCTACATCCATCGAGCCAAGCGTCCCCACGGCGGCGCTCAGGAAAGCCGCCAGCAGGCAGTAACAGAACAAATTCAGCACATTGATCGGGCCCGGCATGGAATCAGTCCGTCGCTTATCCCACAGCAGCAGCTGCGCCAGGCTGACGATAAAGACAATATTCGAGAAATTAATCAGCAGCGAGGCAAAGCCCATCCCCCAGCGTGAGGTCAGGCCGTCGTAGACCATCATCGCCACAAAACAGGTGGCATAAAAATAGCTACGATTGAGCCAGACATAGCGGGCGAAGATCCCGACCATCACGGCATTCAGCGGCCAGAAAAAGGACAGTTCCTGGACCAGACGCAGCATGGCACCGAAAAAATGGAGCAACAACGTTATGGTGAATAACACCAGCGCGTCACGCACGGGATGTTCCTCACGAAACAGCGTGAATAACCGAATCGACAGTGAAGACATTCAGTGATTATCCGTCTAATTGTTTCAGGCAATTATTATGTTAATAATTAGTTAGCGGATTATCATAACATGAGAATATTTATCCAGCATACCCATGACGGATAAATGCGCATTATTGAGGGCCGGATAAATTCATCTGGATAACCAGCCAGCGATGGATAACCTGCACCACATAGTGCTGCTCGCGGTCTGTCAGTTCGCGACCGGCGGGAATATCATGCCACTTCGCCAGACAGCCACGACAGCAGGTGGCGGTGGCATGCTGGGCGATAAACACCGGATGCCCGCGCATCGGCGTCTGTTTACCGTCATTTGCAATATGCGCCGGCGCCAGACGGCGGGCAATAAAATCCGCCGCGTGCTGGTCGATGGTCTCCGGCCCTTTATCGACACAATACTGCCGCTCTTTACTGCCAAGATGAAAGCGGGAACGAAAGGTCGAACGCTGGAGACGGGCAAATAAATAATCCATGTTCACCATCAGAATACCGACCTTCCCAGGCGTTGGGTGAGTTTTTCCAGTACCGCGGTTCCCGCCAGCGAGTTACCGGCCGCATCCAGTTCCGGACTCCACACCGCGATAGCCATCTCCTGCGGGACAATAGCGACAATACCACCGCCTACGCCAGATTTTGCCGGCAGTCCGACGCGCCAGGCAAACTCGCCGGCGTTCTGATACATCCCGCTGGTCATCATTAAGGCATTCACCTGCCGCGACTGGATCGGGGCAATCACCGGGGTATCCAGATGCGGAGCCACCCCGCGATCGGCGAGAAACAGAAACGTGCGCGCCAGTTCGACACAGCTCATTTCCAGCGAGCAGTAGTGAAAATAGTTTTGCAGGACCGTCGCGACATCATTATGGAAGTTGCCGAACGATTTCATCAGCCATGCGATCGCGGCATTGCGTGCCGAATGTTCGAACTCCGAACGCGCCACCAGCGGATCATACGCGATATCCGTCACCCCACTCAGACGACGCACGATTTCCAGCATTCTCTGCCGCGGCGCGCTCAGCCGGCTTTGCAACATATCGCAGACCACCAACGCGCCGGCATTAATAAAGGGGTTGCGCGGTTTGCCCTGCTCGATTTCCAGCTGTAATAACGAATTGAACGGCTGTCCGGAAGGATCTTTCCCCACCCGTTGCCAGATTTCATCCTCCTGATAGTGGTTCATCGCCACCACCAGGCTCAGCACTTTAGAGATGGACTGAATAGAAAAACGTTCGTGGGCATCGCCGGCAGAATAGTGTTGACCCTCCACCGTACAAATCGCCACGCCAAGCTTATTGCCGCTTACGCTTGCCAGCGCCGGAATATAATCCGCCACTTTGCCACGCCCAATCAGCGGCCTGATTTCTGCCAGAATCGTCTCCAGCATTGCATTATTGATGACCGTCGCCACACCCGGCTCCTTGCCCGCCGTCAAAATTCGGGCTGCGAGTATAGCAGAGCACGGCGACGATCGTCAGGTGCGACTTCCGTTAGCGACGGTCTTTCCATACGGTCTGGACGTTACAGAACTCATGCAGGCCAAAGTGGGACAGCTCGCGACCAAAGCCGCTCTTCTTCACCCCGCCAAACGCCACGCGCGCATCGCTGGCGCTGTAACCGTTGATAAAGACGCCACCGCACTCCAGCTCGCGAGAAAAACGCCCGGCTTCATCGACGCTGGCGGTAAACACGGTCGCCGACAGACCGAATTCGCTGTCATTGGCCAGCGTCAGCGCATGGGCTGCGTCTCGCGCCACGGTAATAGTCGCCACCGGGCCAAACAGCTCCTGGCGGAATCCGGTCATCTCCGGGGTCACGTTGCCCAGTACCGTTGGCGCATAGTAGTTGCCCGGCCCGGCGATTTTCTCCGCCCCGAGCAGCAGGGTCGCCCCTTCAGCCAGCGTCGCCGTCACCTGTTGATGCAGCTCATCACGCAGATCGAAACGCGCCATCGGCCCGAGGTAATTGGCCTCATCACGCGGATCGCCCATCTTCAGCGCTTCAACCGCGGCAACAAATTTTTTGCTGAAGGCCTCGGCAATCCCGGCCTCAACGATAAAGCGCTTCGCGGCGGCGCAAACCTGCCCGGTATTTTGATAGCGGCCAATCACCGCGGCTTTTACCGCTTCATCGAGGTCGGCATCATTCAGGACGATAAACGGATCGGAACCGCCCAGTTCAAGAACGCATTTCTTCAACGCCGCGCCGGCCTGGGCGCCAATCGCCTTGCCGGCGCGCACGCTGCCGGTTACCGTCACCGCGGCAATACGCGAATCGTTGATCATCCGGGAAACACCATCATTCGTCGCGTTAACCCAGCCAAATACGCCAGCCGGCAACCCTGCCTGATTGAAGATCTCGCCAATCAACGCCGCGCTGCCCATCACGTTCGGCGCATGTTTCAACAGATAGCTATTCCCCGCCAGCAGAATCGGCACCGCGCCGCGCAGAACCTGCCACAGCGGGAAGTTCCACGGCATAATGGCGAGAATCGCGCCCAGCGGACGGTACTCAATCACCGCATTGTTATTTTCCACCTGGGTGGCTTCGGTCGCCAGCATGGCCGGGCCGTGTTCCGCATACCAGTCGCAGAGATTCGCGGATTTCGTCACTTCACCACGCGCCTGGGCAATCGGTTTGCCCATCTCAAGGCTGATCATTTGCGCCATCTCTTCGGCGCGAGCGCGCAGCGCGTTACCGACTTTACGCAGAGCATCGGCGCGCTGTTCAAGACTGACGGTACGCCACTGACGATAACCCTGCTCAGCAAGCGCAATCGCCGAATCCACCTCTTGTTCGCTCGCCCAGGGCAGAGACGATACCCTTTCTCCCGTGGCCGGGTTGACGGAAACCGCGTGAGTTGCAGATAAATTCATCGTTATGCTCTCTCTGTTGATGACCAATGTTGATTGCGAATTGACCTCATTCTGGCTTACCCTTCCTTTCATTGAAAATGAATAATATTAAGCAACCTATTCACAAAAGAAGAACACTATGGACCTGACCCAGCTTGAGATGTTCAACGCCGTCGCCAGCACCGGCAGCATTACCCAGGCCGCGCAGAAGGTGCACCGCGTCCCGTCAAACCTGACGACCCGTATTCGCCAGCTGGAGGCCGACCTCGGCGTCGAGCTGTTTATTCGTGAGAACCAGCGCCTGCGCCTTTCGCCGGCGGGACACAGCTTTTTGCGCTACAGCCAGCAGATCCTCGCGCTGGTCGATGAAGCCCGAATGGTGGTCGCCGGAGATGAGCCGCAGGGGCTGTTTTCGCTGGGTTCGCTGGAGAGTACCGCCGCGGTTCGCATTCCATCGACGCTGGCGCTTTATAACCAGCGCTATCCGAAAATCCATCTCGCGCTCTCTACCGGCCCGTCCGGGACGATGATTGATGGCGTACTGGAAGGCACCTTAAGCGCCGCATTTGTCGACGGGCCGCTGGTCCATCCAGGCCTTGAGGGGTTACCGGTCTTTCCGGAAGAGATGATGATTGTGGCGCCCTTTGGCCATCCGCCGATTACCCGCGCCAGCGAGGTGAACGGCAGCAACGTCTACGCCTTTCGCGCCAACTGTTCCTATCGCCGCCATTTTGAAAGCTGGTTCCACGCCGACCGGGCAACGCCAGGGCGGATCCATGAAATGGAGTCCTATCACGGGATGCTGGCCTGCGTCATTGCCGGCGCCGGACTGGCGCTGATCCCGCGCAGTATGCTGGAGAGTATGCCCGGCCACCATCAGGTGTCGGCCTGGCCGCTGGCCGAAGAGTGGCGCTGGCTGACGACCTGGCTGGTCTGGCGACGCGGGGCGAAAACCCGTCAGCTGGAAGCGTTTATAGCGCAGCTGAACGAAGATCGGCAACGAGCAGTTTCTCCATAAACAGGCTCAGCGGGTCGGGTTGATACGGTGCGAAGGCGCTGCGGGTCTGATAACCCCAGCGGGTATACAATCTGACCGCCGCCTGCTGATAGATTCCGGTCTCCAGCCGCACGGTATGGCAGTCCCGGCGCAGCGCTTCCGTTTCCAGCGCCTCCAGCAGCCGTTCGCCAAGCTTTTGCCCGCGATGCTCCGGGTCGATAAACACCCGCTTCATTTCCCCAACCCCATCGTGGCCGAGCACAATCGCCCCGCAACCGACCGCCTGATGTTGGACATCGCGGATCAGCAGCACAATCACCGACTCCACCGCCAGCTGGCTCAAATCAACGAGGTGGTTGCTCTCGGCCGGATAGAGGGATTCCTGATATGCATCCAGGCGGGCAATCAGCGCCGTCAGATCCGGATCGGTTATGGCTGTCGTGGCGATGGTATACATAGGCGAGCTCCTTTTTTCGCCTACTGTAGCGCAGCGCATACCCCTGTTCTCATAGTTTTAACTTATACAACCCGCAGCCGCTTGCGCTAAGCGATTGAACCGCAGTAATTTTATGCCATGACGCTTGATATCGGGAATGAACCATGAATACCAAAGCACGCAAGGTAATGATTATCGGTGCCGGCAATGTCGGCACGTCGGCGGCCTACGCATTGTTAAACCAGACGATCTGCGAGGAGTTGATCCTTGTGGACCTCGATACGGCCAGAGCACAGGCGCATGCTCAGGATCTGAGCGATGCAGCCGCCTATATGCCGGGAATGATGACCATTTCAACGCGGGACATCAGCGAGTGTGCCGATGTCGATATCGCGGTGATTACCGTTTCCGGCGGAGCGCTGAAACAAGGCCAGAGCCGCCTTGACGAACTGAACGCCACGGCCAAAATCGTGAACAGTATCGTTCCACCGATGATGGGCAACGGCTTCAACGGTATCTTTCTGGTGGCCACCAACCCCTGCGATATTATTACCTGGCAGGTCTGGAAGCTGTCCGGACTCCCGCGCAGCCAGGTGATAGGCACCGGCGTCTGGCTGGATACTACCCGCTTGCGACGGGTGCTCGCCCAGGCACTCGATATTGGCGCCCAGAGCATTGACGCTTTTATTCTCGGCGAACATGGCGATACCCAGTTTCCGGTCTGGTCGCACTCGTCGGTTTACGGTTCTCCGATTGCCGATGTTTACCTGAAACATACCGGTCAGCAACTGGATCGCCAGCAGATCGCAGAGAAGGTTCGCACCCTTGGCTTTGAAATTTACGCCGGGAAAGGATGCACGGAGTACGGCGTCGCCGGCACCATCGCCGAGATCTGTCGCAATATATTCACCGGCAGCCATCGCGCGCTGGCTATCTCGTGCATTCTTGACGGCGAATACGGTATGGATGATGTCGCGGTCGGCGTACCGGCGGTCCTGGCGCAGAGCGGCGTTCAGCAGATTATTGAACTGCAATTAGCCGAGGATGAGGCGGCGCTATTCCGCCACTCTGTTGAGGTGATTAAAGCCAATATCGCCCGTCTCGCGTAAACCCGCTTCCCTTGCGTTGACGCCCGCTTTACGCGGGCATCCCGCTCTCACGGCTAGCGGCGGTCGGGATAGATTCAGCGTAGCAAAATTCTCCCCTGCAGCCAGGTCACCGCCTGGCCGGCCATCAGCACGCGATCGCCCTTCAGCTCACAGCGAATATCGCCGCCGCGCGGCGATATCTGCCGGGCCAGCATCTTGCTTTTCCCGAGCCTGGCGCTCCAGAACGGGATCAGCATGGTATGCGCCGAACCGGTGACCGGATCCTCCCAGACAGCTTCTCCCGGGGAGAAAAAACGGCTGACAAAGTCATACTCGCCATCGCCGGGTGCGGTAATCGTCACCTTATGCTCACCGGGCGTCATTGCCGCGATAGTCGGGCGCACGGCGGCAACCTCCTCGCGACTGGCCAGCTCGATAAGCCATGCCCGGCCACGGCGGGCGCTCACGTACCGCTCAATGCCTAATCCGGCGAACAGGGCCGCAGGCGGAGTACTCTCTTGCGTGGCACAGGCCGGGAAATCCAGGGTCAGCCAGTCCCCTTCCCGGCTCACGGTCAGGCGACCGGAGGCGGTCGCAAAATGAATCGCCGCATGAGGGAAGTCGAGATGATGAAAAATGACGTGTGCGCTGGCGAGAGTGGCGTGACCACAGAGGTTCACTTCATTGCGGGTGGTGAACCAACGTAGGGAGAACGACTCTCCCTCGCGCACCACGAAGGCGGTTTCAGACTGATTATGCTGCTGCGCCATTTTAAGCAAAATATCATCCGCCAGCCACGCGTCCAGCAGGCAGACCGCCGCCGGGTTACCGGCAAAAGGCCGCTCACTGAACGCAGAAACCAGATACATGGGGATCTCTTTCACCGTATCTCCTTAGCGTAGCGTAATGGTGCCTGTCATGTACGTGGTCGCCTGCCCGCCAATCAGCACCCGATCGCCATGCCACTGGCAGCGCAGATCGCCACCGCGGGCGGAGACCTGTCGCGCCTGCATGGTCGTTTTAGCCAGTTTTTCCCCCCAGTAGGGGATCAGCATACTGTGCGCCGAGCCGGTCACCGGGTCTTCAACAACCCCCTCGCCCGGACAGAAAAAGCGGCTGACGAAATCATATTCATCATCGGCGGCGCTGACGCAGATCATTTTGCCCGTGCGCTCAAGCAACGACATATTCGGCCGCACGGCTTCCACCTGCTGACGATTTTCGAGGATCACCAGGTAATCCCGCCCCTCGCGAATCTCAACGGCCTTGTCCAGACCAAGCCCGGCAAGCAGCTCCGGCGGCGGCGCGATAAGCGGGGTGGTTTGCCACGCCGGGAAGTCTAACGTCAGCCAGTCGCCGTTACGCGTGACCCTCAGTTCCCCCACAAAACGGGTACTGAACACCACAGTGGTGGAAGGATGGTCGAGATATTCAAAGATAATGTGCGCCGAGGCCAGCGTGGCGTGGCCGCAGAGATTAATCTCATGCAGCGTGGTGAACCAACGCAGCTCATAACCCTCATCGGTGCGGACAAAAAAGGCGGTCTCAGACTGGTTGTGCTGCTGCGCCATACTCAGCAGCGTGTCGTCCGGTAACCATTCGGTGAGTGGGCACACCGCGGCAGCATTACCGCCAAAATTGCGATCGCTGAAGGCATCAACCAGGTAAAAATCAATTTCCTGCATCATACAACTCTTCCTTTTTTTTACTTTTCTTCAACATGACATAAAAGCGTGCCATGTACACGATCTATATAAAAATGAATCCGTTAGCTTATAAATGCCGCCAGATGCCATAGTGAGATCCAGATCACAAAACGATTGTATTTTCACCAGCAATCGTTTTAAGATCGAGACTTCTTCTTCCTCTTTAGTAACCAGCTCAGAACCTATGATTACAAACACGGTTTCACGCAGGGTCGCGTGGCTTCGGGTAGTCACGCTTGCGATCGCCGCTTTCATTTTTAACACCACTGAATTCGCTCCGGTCGGTCTGCTGTCCGACATTGCCGACAGCTTCGGCATGGAAACCGCTCAGGTGGGCATGATGCTGACCATCTATGCGTGGGTGGTCGCGTTAATGTCGCTGCCGTTTATGCTGCTGACCAGCCAGATGGAGCGCCGCCGCCTGCTGATCGGCCTGTTCATTCTGTTTATTGCCAGCCACGTGCTGTCGTTCTTTGCCTGGAGCTTTAACGTTCTGGTGATCAGCCGCATCGGTATCGCCTTTGCGCATGCGGTCTTCTGGTCGATAACTTCTGCACTCGCAATACGTCTGGCGCCACCGGGCAAACGTGCGCAGGCGCTGAGTCTGATTGCAACCGGCACCGCGCTGGCGATGGTATTCGGCATTCCTATCGGCCGCATCATCGGGCAGTACTTTGGCTGGCGGACCACCTTCCTGGCGATCGGCCTGGGGGCGCTGGTGACGCTGGTGTGCCTGTTTAAGCTGCTGCCCAAACTGCCTAGCGAGCATTCCGGTTCGCTGAAAAGCCTGCCGGTACTGTTCCGTCGCCCGGCGCTGTTGAGCATCTATCTGCTGACCGTCATTGTGGTGACCGCGCATTACACCGCCTACAGCTATATTGAGCCGTTTGTGCAGACGGTAGCCGGTATGAGCGGTAATTTTGCCACCGTGCTGCTGCTGATCCTTGGCGGCGCAGGAATCATCGGCAGCGTGCTGTTTGGTAAACTGGGCAACCAGCATGCTTCCGGACTGATTAGCATCGCCATTGGCCTGCTGCTGGTCAGCCTGCTGCTGCTGTTGCCGGCATCGCAAAACGCTCATCACCTGATGGTGTTAAGCATCTTCTGGGGCATCGCTATCATGATTATTGGTCTGGGGATGCAGGTGAAGGTTCTGGCGCTGGCGCCGGATGCCACCGATGTGGCGATGTCGCTGTTTTCGGGGATCTTTAATATTGGTATCGGCGCGGGCGCGCTGGTCGGCGGCCAGGTCAGTACGCATCTTTCAATGGCCTCGATCGGCTATGTCGGGGCGATTCCGGCGCTGGTGGCGCTGGTGTGGTCAATCATGATATTCCGCCGCTGGCCGGTGTCGCTGGACGATCATCAGCCTCACCACTCCTGAACGGGGTGACGAAAGAAAAAAAGCCTGCCGGTTGTTCCATCGGCAGGCTTTTTTATTCGCGGGTCGCCAGTCAGGCGACGGGGCGTTATCAGGCGTGGTAGTGAGTAATGATTTCCAGCACGCCGTTGATAATAAACTGTACGCCCATGCAGACCAGCAGAAAGCCCATCAGTCGCGAAATCGCTTCGATTCCCCCTTTCCCCACCAGACGCATGATTGCCCCGGAACTGCGCAGACAGCCCCAGAGGATAATCCCGACCAGGGCAAAGATAATCGGCGGCGCGGTCAGTACCACCCAGTCGGGAAAATCGACGCCATGCTTCACCGTCGATGCCGTACTGATCAGCATGGCGATGGTCCCTGGCCCGGCGGTGCTCGGCATTGCCAGCGGCACAAACGCGATATTGGCCGTCGGTTCATCCACCAGCTCTTCGGATTTGATCTTCGCTTCCATCGAGTCATGCGATTTCTGCTGCGGGAAGAGCATGCGAAAACCGATGAAGGCTACAATCAATCCACCGGCAATACGCAGGCCAGGGATAGAGATGCCGAAGGTGCTCATCACCACCTGACCGGCATACCAGGCAACCATCAGGATGATGAATACGTACACCGAGGCCATCAGCGATTGTTTGTTGCGCTCCTCGTTGTTCATGTTGCCAGCCAGCCCGAGGAACAACGCAACGGTCGTCAGCGGGTTCGCCAGCGGTAAAATCACCACCAGCCCCAGACCTATCGCCTGAAAGAGTTCAATCATAATGAATTAAGGCCCCGTTAATCTTTCACTATTAAAAAAGTTTTGCCGCGCAAGTATAACTTTGGTCGTCAATATCATTCCAGCGCTTATCACCCGGCCGACGCGCCGCCTCACCGCCGCTTCATCCCAGGTCAGAAGTCTGCTTTAGCAAATCGTGTCATCGTCTAATCCCTCAGGTTGACATATTATTGCCTGGGCAATAATATCAGCAGCAATTAACTACTTGCCTGGGCAACCATTGTGAAAAACACCAGCGATCTGTTTAACGAAATGATCCCTCTCGGTCGCTTGATCCAAATGGTTAACCAGAAAAAAGATCGCCTGCTCAACGAATATCTCTCGCCGATGGATATTACATCCACCCAGTTTCGGGTGCTTTGTTCCATTCGTTGCGAAGTATGTATTACCCCCGTTGAGCTGAAAACCGTGCTGTCGGTCGACCCAGGCGCAATGACGCGCATGCTCGACCGTCTGGTCTGTAAAGGCTGGATTGAACGGTTACCCAACCCCAATGACAAACGCGGCGTACTGGTGCAGTTGACACCGGACGGTGCGGCCCTTTGTGAGCAGTGTCATCAGGTTGTGGGTCAGAAATTGCACCAGGAATTAACAAAAAATCTGTCGGCGGATGAAGTGGTCAACCTTGAGCATTTACTCAAAAAAGTCCTGCCGTAATAAGAAGAGGTAAGATGATGTCCAGACGCAATAATGACGCCATCACTATCCATAGTATTTTGTCGTGGATTGAAGATAACCTGGAATCGCCCCTGTCGCTGGAAAAAGTGTCCGAGCGTTCTGGTTACTCCAAATGGCACCTGCAAAGAATGTTTAAAAAAGAGACCGGTCACTCCTTAGGTCAGTACATCCGCAGCCGCAAGCTGACGGAAATCGCGCAAAAACTCAAGCAGAGCAATGAGCCGATTTTGTACCTGGCAGAGCGCTACGGTTTCGAATCGCAACAAACGCTGACGAGAACCTTTAAAAACTACTTCGACGTTCCGCCGCACAAATATCGCATGACCAATATGCCGGGTGAATCCCGCTATCTGATGCCACTAAACAACTGCTGTTAATCGCCTGCAACAAGACGTATTGAGGAAATCATGAAACTATTCGCTACCGCGGCCATGGTCCTGGTCGGCCTGGCCTCCAGCCAGAGCTATGCGGAGCAAACCACTACGCCGGTTCGCCACAATCACCGCGACGCGATGATTATGCCTTCCGAACATAACGACTCTCCATTTGATTTCAATCATATGGCCGCCGGTAGCGACAAATCGGATGAGCTGGGCGTACCGTATTACAATTAACTGCACTACCCGAGCATTTTGCCCCGTTTACGGGGCTTTTTTTTGCGCCTCTGACAACGACGGGTCGCGACCCCTGGTCTGTCCCGTTTGCTGCACTCCCTGATCTCAATTTGTGCCCAAATATCATATAATTCCTTATCCCTGTTCATCGTAGTTACGCGCGTGAAACGCTAAGACCGCTGATGTACATTTCAACCCGGTTCAAAATTGTTCTTCACCTGTGTGGGTTTCTGGTTTTGCTCTACAGCCTGACCATGATCCCGCCGATGCTGATTGCGCTGTTCGCCAAAGAGCGCAGCGTTTTTGCCTTTTTTTCGACCTTTGCTATCGCCTTCTCTGGCGGCTTGCTCTGCTGGCGAGCGACGCATCAGTCCAGGGTTAATCTCGAAACCCGCGATGGTTTTCTTATTATCGTGCTGTTCTGGCTGCTGTTTTCCGCCATCAGCGCCTTGCCGCTGTGGCTAAATGACGAACTACACCTGTCGATAGCCGACGCCCTGTTTGAGGGGGTTTCGGGGATTACCACTACCGGGGCGTCGGTCTTTCATGACGTCTCTTCGCTGCCCGTTTCGATCCTCTATTACCGCGCCCAGCTCAATTTTGTCGGTGGCTTAGGGGTTATCGTTCTTGCTGTAGCGGTGTTGCCGCTGCTGGGCATTGGGGGAATGAAGCTTTATCAGTCCGAAATGCCAGGGCCGTTTAAAGAGGAGCGTCTGACGCCGAGACTGGCGGATACCGCCAGGAGCCTGTGGCTCACCTATATGCTGCTGGGGGGCGCCTGTACCCTTGCTTTCCTGCTGGCCGGGATGCCTTTTTTTGATGCCCTTTGCCACGGGCTATCGACGGTGTCGCTGGGAGGGTTCTCCACGCATACCGAAAGCATCGGCTACTACCAGAGCGATGCAATAGAGCTGGTGGCCGGGGCATTCTCTCTGCTCTCGGCCCTTAACTTCACCCTCTATTTTGTGGCTATCGCGCGTCGCAGCCTGAAACCGTTTCGCCGCAGTACCGAGATGCATTTCTTTTTCCTGGTCGTGGCGCTGGTGGTCGCGGTGGTCACTTTCGCAGTGTGGCGCGCGGGGATGTACAGCCTGCCCAAATCGTTCGTCCACGCTTTTTTTCTCACCAGTTCCATGATCACCGATAACGGTCTGGCGACGGCGGATTATGCCTCCTGGCCGCCGGATATTATCGTGCTGCTGCTGTCAGCGAGCTTTTTCGGCGGCTGTGTCGGTTCGACCTGCGGGGGAATTAAGGCGCTGCGTTTTCTGATCCTCTTTAAGCAGAGCCGCCACGAGGTACATCAATTAGCTCATCCCCGGGCAATCATGAGTATCCGGGTCGGAAGCGCCATCATCAACGATCGCGTGTTGCGTTCCGTGTGGAGCTTCTTCTTCCTGTATATCCTCACGACCTGCGTATTTGTCTGGCTGTTGAATCTGCAGGGCTACGATCTGCTGACGTCGTTTGCATCGGTTGCCGCCTGCATTAATAACATGGGCCTCGGTTTTGGTGCCACCGCCGATGGCTTCGCGGGGCTGAATGATGTCTCGAAATATCTGATGTGTATGGCGATGCTGTTGGGGCGACTGGAAATCTATCCGCTGCTGATTCTGCTTTCGCGTACATTCTGGCGTAGTTAGCGGGGCAACGGCGACAGGCAATTCGCCAGGCAGATGAGCGCGCTCCGGCGCGGAGAAGAAGACATAACGCCTGCAATGCAGGCGTTAGTTTTTAGTTCACCGTGGCCGGATGCTCCAGACTCTCCGTGCCCTCATGTTGCGGCTCTTTCTCGTGCCTGCGCGCCGCCAGCAGTCGACAGATCTCCGCATGCTTCTCCTCGGTAAAGGTAAAGCGCGACATAAACACCAGCCGGATCAGCGAACCTATGGCCGGCAGCAGGCAGATACCAAAGAACAGCCCCGACAGCACGCCGTCACTCTGGGTTTGCGCCTGCGGCACGTAGCCGATCATTGTCAGAAACACGCCGATTAACCCACCGCCTACCGCCACCGACATCTTGCCGGTAAAGGTCTGTCCGGAGAAGGTGATCGCCGCGCAGCGCTTGTGGGTGTGGTACTCCGCATACTCGATGGTGTCGGCAATCATCGACGAGGTGAGGATGTTGGTCATCATCACGAACAACGTACTCAGGCCAAGCAGAATAAACAGCATGGTCACGTGCTGATATCCAACAAACCACATCACCACGCGAACCGCGACATCCAGCCCGCAGAGGATCATAAACAGCTTCCGCTTCTGCATCCTGCGCGTCAGCATCGGGGCGACGAGGCACACCACCGCCGCCATAATCCCCATCACGCCGATCGCCATCTGCAGACTGCCGTCCCCCATGTTGTTGATAAAGAAATAGATATAGAGACCACCTGCCACGTTGTGGAACACGCAGAAAAAGAACGACAGCAGAACGATAAACAGCGGCTTGTTCTGGCGCAGGTTATGGAAGGTGTCACGTATGGTCACCTTTTCCGGGCTCGGCGGGACGCGCTCTTTGATCTGCATAAAGCCGTTGAGCATCAGCGGTAACCCCACCAGCATCATCACCAGCGCCGCCATAAAGTAGCCTTTGTCGTTGCTGTACTGGGCGAAAAACGCCGCCAGCTTCGGGAAGAAGATATTGGCGCAGGCGATCCCGGCGTTGACCCCCAGCATGGCTGCCGTCACCGCGCGGGTGCGCTGCCCGGAGTCGTTGGTCATCACCGACGACATCGACCAGAACGGGATATCAGAGATGGCGTATAGCGTTCCCCACAGAATGTACGTCACCCCGGCGTAGAGAATTTTGGTGGTCATGTCCGCTTCGATTTTATAAAACGCCAGCAGGGTGACGCCCGTGATCAGCAGCGGGGCAATCAGCAAAAAGTGACGAAACTTGCCGAAGCGGCTGTTAATGGTGTCCATTATGCTGGCAAACAGCGGATCGTGAACCGCGTCCCACGCGCGGGCAATCAGGAAGATGGTACTCGCCGCCAGCGCTGAGATCCCCAGCACGTCGGTGTAAAAATAGTTAATAAACGAACCCACTAAACCAAAGCTAAAACACTGACCTAAACCATAACCAAAATAAGACCACAACTCACGAGACGGTATTTTCATTGCCATTGCCATTGCCATAGTGCGTACCTGGTTGCCCGGCGGCAGCCCGCCGGGTGGATATTATTAGCCCTGAGCTTGCGGGGCGATGTTACGGAGTTTCTTCATTAAGGCCATTTCACCGCGCGAAAACGGGATCCCGTTCTCCTCAAACACATCGTGGAACCAGAGGCGGCAGTAGTCCGCGGACTCCTTCATCACCACCGGCCACGGCAGCCAGGTCTGCGTTTTGCCGCGCACCAGTCCCCACTGATACGGGGCTATCTTCGCCGTGTACATCAGCGGGAGTTGCTCTTCGATGGTGCTGCCCACGTGGCGGGCCAGCCATTCGGTGCAGAAGATTGGCCGCCCAAGCGCCTGCAGCTGCTGGATAATCGCGGTCATGCGCCCGGTATTGGTGTAGGCGTGGAAGCTCACCACGTCTGATAACGCCAGCGCGGTCTGATCCAGCGGATGTTGATAAAACGTCTCGCCCTCCTCTTCCGCCGGTAGACGCCACGCGCAGACGGTAAGCGGCTGCGTTGGATCCTCTTCACGCACCCAGCGGAACGCCAGCTTCATCAGCTCATGCGCGCAGGTTTCCAGCTTCGCGTCGTACTGCACCTCTTGCGTGCCGGTGGCGAATATGCCGCGGTTGCCCGGCTCGTTATACAGATCCCACAGCAGCACGCGCTTGTCGTCGCGGAACTGGCGGACAACGTCACGGATATAGCGCTCAACCTGCGGCCAGCTGTCGGGATCGCACACCTTGTCGCGCCCCGGGCTCGCGGCCGCCTGGCTGTTGTGCTTGCCCGGCACCGGCGGCTTTTGCGGCCCCAGATAGGGCTCATCACCGGAGAAACCGCAGTCGTCCATCAGCGTCAGCATGGTGCTGAATCCGTGGCTGTCGGCAATGGTCAGAAACTTGTCGATACGCGCTATCAGGCCGTCGCGATCGTGTTCCCAGACAATAAACGGCAGGTTGATGCGCAGGGTGTTGTAGCCCGCCGCCGCCGCCCAGCCCAGTTCGCGATCGATGGTGTCGGCATCGAAAGTCTCTTGCTGCCAGATATCGGTCCAGTTCACTGCCGTCGACGGCAGGTAGTTAAACCCGCACAGCCACCCTTTCTGCTGATACCACGCCTGCGCCTGCGCTTTACTCCACTGCTCTTTCATTACGCGTCCTCTTACTGATAATGTTTAGCTAATAAATATTAGTTGCGGGATAAATGCGCAAATCACCACGCTAAGAAAAGCGACAGCCTTCTCAAAGTTCACGCTTCGATGAATGAG
The DNA here is from genome assembly GCF_002108615.1 of Klebsiella sp. YJ. Taxonomy (NCBI): domain Bacteria; kingdom Pseudomonadati; phylum Pseudomonadota; class Gammaproteobacteria; order Enterobacterales; family Enterobacteriaceae; genus Klebsiella; species Klebsiella sp. YJ. Next base: position 182,136 of record NZ_MTEG01000008.1, on the reverse strand, counting down.
AAACGTGATCGACAGCGCGTAAGCGAGCAGTTAGGGTATGATGCGGTGACGCCAGAGGGAGAGGACCAATGAAGCGAAAGACAAAAGTCACGATGAACGATATTGCGCGAACGGCGGGCGTGTCGCAGGCGACGGTATCGCTGGTGCTCAACCAGTCCCGTAACATTAAGCTCAGTGACGACACCCGCCAGCGGGTTATCAGCGTGGCGACCGAGCTCGGCTACGATCGCCTGCCCGCCATTCATGCGCCGCGTAATCAGGAAGAAATCGCCCTGCTGGTGAGCTCTCTGCAAAGCTTTGATCCGTTTATCGATGCCATCAGCCAGGCGCGGGAAGCCGCGTGGCGCAACGAAGCGCTGCTGACCGTGTACGACTACGGCGATGACGTAGAGCTGGCGCTGAACATTATCCGCCAGCTGGAGAAGCGCAACTGCATCGGGATTATACTCGCGTCCCCGGTCACCACGCTGGTCGACATGACGGCTTTTCAGGACTGCACCCGCATTCCGCTGGTGCTGCTCAACCAGCGCGACCCCGGCTCACCGCTGCTACCGTCGTTTATTCCGGACGACTACGCCAACGCTTTCCAGGTGACAAAACACCTTATCGCCTGCGGCGCAAAGCGTATCGCCCACATCACCGGGGAGAGCTGGATGGAAGCCTCCCGTCAGCGACTGGCCGGCTACCAGGCCGCGCTGCAGCAGGCCGGTTTTGCATGCGACGACAGCCTGGTGCGCCAGACCAACTGGCAGTTCAGCGAGTCCTTTACCGCCACCGCCTCCCTGCTGGCACTGGATGAACGCCCGGATGCCATCTTCTGCGCCAGCGACTGGCTGGCGATCGGTTGCTATCAGGCGCTGGCGGTCAATGGCATTGGTATCCCGCAGGATATGCTGTTAGCGGGCTATGATGACCAGAAGATCTCCGAGCAGCTCACCCCGCCGCTGACCAGTATCCAACTGCCTTACAGCGAGCTGGGACGCCTGGCAGTGGAGTACCTGTGTAATCAGGAAGATGCCGCCACGCACGTGACGCTGGCGGGCAGGCTGAAGGTGCGAACATCAAGCCTCGTCTGAGGTGAAGACCATTCTGGCATCGGGCTCGTCGCCGGCGGGGAGCATAAACTTACGGCTATTGACTCTCCGCGCGGGCACCACTGCATCGATGAGCAGCGAATGGCTGTCCTGCGTTTGTAAGCACGTGGTTATGCCACTCATCAGCGGGTTTTACAGGTATTCATTGCTAATCATCAAACGGCCCGACAAAATCGGTTAAGCGCGTGACGCTAAGTCAGATAATTGCACTTCCCCGCTTATTTTTTTAAATATCAGACCTTCAGAAAATAGCGGATGTATTTTAATACTTGATGAAATTATATTCACTGCAAGGTTCTGTGACGCAGCGACCATGCCTTTTTATGTCGCGTTCGATAAAAGTGGCAACCGAAAGTAGTATGACTATATTTCCTGTCAACAGCTGAAAACCAGGGAAATATTTAGTCAGTAACGTTGATTAAAAAACCATCCCTCTTCTTAGTGTGTTGATTAAGAAGAGGAATATGAACTTGTTTAAAAAAATCAGTACCCTGCAGCCTTGTTAGCGGCTTTTATACGCTTGTTCCTGGCATCTTTTTCTTGTTTGTCATGAGCTTGCATTATCCCGCTTGCCGCATCTACCCAATCATTTGCACTACATCCTGATAATCCCACGCTCAGCATAAGCGCAAAAACATACTTCATATTAGCTCCATCATCTGATTATTGTAGAAATAACGTCCATGTAATACACAAAGTATTCGACGCTTGAGTCGTTACTTTAACAAAAAATTGGTCTCATGAACAAGGCGAGGATTTCAAACCCGCTACGTTATAATAGCCAGAGATGAATTCTGGCTTTATTAATTTAAAACGGAGGGGAGAAAATAAAACTGAAGATATGCCATTTTAAATGGCGTAGCTGTCAATTGTTTAGGGCGAATGACCGGAACGCTTAGAGTTCGAGTGCGGCAAGGATTGCGGTTTCCATTTTCTCCGGCGTGGCGATCGGTGCAAAACGCTTGAGCGGTTTGCCGTCGCGCCCAATCAGGAATTTAGTGAAGTTCCACTTGATCCGTCCACCCAAGACACCGGGCAGTTCGTCTTTCAGGAAACGAAACACCGGGTGCGCTGCGGCCCCATTCACCTCCACTTTCTCGAACATCGGAAAGCTTACACCGTAGTTGATGTGACAGGTCTGCGCGATGTCGTCGGCGCCGCCGGGTTCCTGCTTACCGAACTGATTGCAGGGGAAACCAAGCACCACCAGCCCCCGGGCGGCGTACTTCTTGTAGAGCGTTTCCAGTCCTGCGTATTGTGGCGTGAAGCCACAGTGGCTGGCGGTATTCACCACCAGAACCAGCTTGCCCGCGTAGTCGGCCATCGAGATGCGCTCGCCACGCAGACTGTTGGCACTAAATTCATAAAAGGTGGTCATGGCGGAATCCTCAGAGCAGAACCAGTAAGAGATAGTGCCAGTCATTCAGACTATTCGCCACTGTGGCCACCGGAAACGTAGCTTTCTGGTAAATCTATGATCACCAGTGTGCCAAAACTGCCGGTTTCCACAGTATGAGGAATGCCCGCTTTGGCGACATAAAGCTGGCCAGACGTTACGGCGATTTTTTTACCCTGCACGCTCAGTTCCAGACGTCCGTCAATAACCAGTAACCCCTCGTCATACTCATGTACTTCTTCAGTTACCGGGCGCTCATCCATGCGTAAGACTTTGAGGTTCGCGGCCCCCACGCGTCCTAAGATATGAGAGCGCCAGGCCTCCGGTAACGCATGTGCTTCGGTTCTGAGATCATAAAGCGGCATAAGGTCATTCCCTGTGATGTATTCAATACTTATATGCCATATCAGTGCCCCGTCGACATAGAACAAATATGGCAAAAGAAGTTGAAAAAGAGGGTTAACCCCTGCCCGATACGGCGAGTCATTCTGAAGAGCCAGATTCAGTCCATTGACCAAAACACTTTCAGCGCTACCCCGGCGGCGCTCACTTTGCTGTGCTCATCCCCGAGCGGGACGATGCGGGAGGGATAAGCTGCAAGCCCGGATAGCGCTCCAGCCACCTTTTTTCCGCGACGCGTCGCCAGAAAATATCCTGCTTATCGCCCTCAAATAATGGCGTTGCCCGAAGACGGAGCGCAAACAGATCGTCGAGCCCATACGGCGCAACGATCTCAATAAGAGTGGAACTGCTTATTCTGACCGCAACGGCCGTCGCCGTCTCAGGCCAGTAGAGGAGAGCATCCGCTGTCGAGCGATAGGGTTCATGATTGTTACGTTGATGCATTCTGGCCTGATTCTTCACTGACCAGTTAAAGAGCGGTGCTTGCCGGCTGAGTTTCTCTTCCACAGCGCTATCAAGTACTGAATCGCAGTTTTTCGGCTCGAACCAGACCACATCCACATCACCCGAGAGTGGCCTTGGCCCGTATCCGTGCAGATGATCCCAGACCGCATCTCTAACAAAGCCGGCACCAATCCAGCCATCGTTGAGTCCCAGCGCCTGAACGGCGTGCAGCGCTTTCATTCTTAGCGGGTCGTTTAACAACAGGCCCTGCAATACGTCCTGATATTTCATCATGTCCCTGAAAACGGTAATTGAGGTTGGTCTCTGCCTGATAATAGTATCAACATCCAGGGGGCGCCGCTGCTGGCGCCCCCTGTTATTGACCTCGCGGCTAATCCTCGTACGCAGCGTGATGGAAATCAATTTCCCACTGCAGCACATCGCCATAAAGCGCAGACAGCGCCTGCTTTTCGTTTTCACTCAGCGCCATGGCGCAGCGATCGAGTTCGTTCTTCAGCCAGAGAGCCTGCTGATAAAAGTCGTCCTCCGCGTGCATTTCCACCCAGCGCCTGACGTCAGCATCGCTCTGGCGATGCTCACTCGCCCCCCGGCACCAGGAGTAGTACATCCATTCCGCACCGAACATCATGGTAATGATCTGTTCATAGTTGCCCAACCGGGCTGTCTGCAGCATGCCGTCGCGAAAGCGCTGCACGCCTGGCAAATCGTGCGGATAATCCGCGGGAGAGATCCGCCGTTCTGCCAATACCTGTTCAAACCACGAAATCTGGGTGTCTACCAGGGCGTTCAGTACGTTGATTAGCCAGCGCTGTTGCTGAATATTCGGCGCCTTGCTGACCCCGAGGGCGAAAATGGCGATAGCCGTAGCGACAAAGTTGCCCTCAAACACCAGATAGCGATTGAATACGGTTGTCGGCAAACGATCGTGTTCAATATCAACCACAAAACGGTGCCTCTGCATCGTCTGCCAGACCTGCTGATGTTCGCGCAGCAGCCGCTCGCTAAACGCCTCCATTAGGCCTCCTCCAGCGCAGCCTGGGCGATAGACATAAAATGCTTAACCCGGGCCAGCTCAACGTCGTTCCACCAGACGCCATCAACCTTCATGGTGCTGGCCACAATCACCCCCTGAGTTCGTCCGAGGATCTGGCTGACATTGGCTGGCGTCACCCCCGAGCCCACTAACAACGGTAGCTCTGTCGCCGCGCGAATCTCATCAATTTCCGCCATCGTGGCGCTATCGCCGGTACGCTGCCCCGTGGCAATCACCGCGTCCGCCTCGAAAAAGTCCACATCGCGAGTCAGCTCCTGAATCGAACGATCGGCAACGATAGCATGGCTACCGTGCTTAACGTGGCTATCGGCAAAGACGCGAATATGCTCAGCACGCAGCATACTGCGATAGCGCAGCGCCTTAGCCGCCGCCCCTTCAATAAACCCTTCGTTGGCGATATAAGCATTGGCCCACTGATTGACGCGCACGAAATCGGCCCCCCCCGCCAGGGCGATAGCCATCGCCGGAATCGCAGCGTTGGCCAATACATTAATTCCCAACGGTACGCCAAAACGCTCGCGAACTTTCTCGGTAATGACCGCCATCAGCGCCGAGGTTTCATGACCGATATCCTCGGGTTTGGAAAAAGGGATATCGCCATGATTTTCAACAATCAGTCCATGAACGCCTCCAGAAATATAATTTTCTGCGTCACGAAGCGCACGCTCAACAATATCACTCACTGATTTCCCTCGATATTTAGGCGCGCCGGGAAAAGGATCGCAATGAATAACACCTATAACAACCTTACTACGTGAAAAAATAGCTTGTATTGCATTCGTTTTTTCTGCTGAGATAGCAACCATCTTATCCATCCTGTTAAGGGAACACTATGCGTGTTTACGTTACCGGCAATATTACCGTAGATGAAACCTGGTCTGTTTCGGATATACCAAAAAAAGGCACTTCAATTCATGGTGTTAAAATTTCGCAGGATATCGGCGGCAAAGGCGCGAATCAGGCGATTATATTATCCCGCTGCGGAATAGATACGCGATTAATTGCCGCCACGGGAAATGACAGCAACGGAATCTGGATCCGCCAGCGGATAAAAAATGAATCTCTGACGCTACTACCCGACTGCCATTTTAACCTGCATAGCGATACCTCGATTATTTTAAATAGCGCTGATGGTGATAATGCGATCATTACCACTACCGCCGCCGCCGATACATTCCGCCTTGATGATATTATTGCGCACATCGCTGATGCCGCTGCGGGCGATATTCTGTTACAGCAGGGCAATTTCTCCCTGGACAAAACTCGGGCGCTATTCCAGTACGCCAAAACCCACGGTATGACAACGGTATTCAACCCCTCACCCGTCAATCCTGACTTTTGTCATCTGTGGCCGCTTATCGACATCGCGGTGGTCAATGAATCAGAGGCTGAACTGCTTCAGCCTTACGGGGTGAAAACCTTAGTGATTACCCAGGGGGCTGCAGGCGCCTGGCTGGTCCGCGATGGCCAGCGCCAGTTTTGCCCCGCGGCCCCCGCCGAGGCGCGAGATACCACCGGCGCGGGCGATACGTTCCTCGCCGTGATGCTGGCGTCTGCGCTACTGCGCGACGTTGAGCCGGATGATCTGGCGCTGGCCCATGCCAGCCGTGCTGCCGCCATTACCGTGAGCCGCCGGGGGACGCTCAGCGCCTTTCCCGATGCCCGGCAACTCGCCGCCCTGTTAGACACGGACGGCGCGCACTGACCTACTTAAACAGCGAGCGGTAGGTATCAACGTTCGCTTTGGTCACCACCGTAGCCGGAACCAGAATGGTTTTCGGCACGGTTTTACCCGAGGTAATGCTGTTCAGCGCCTTGAGGGCTTCGGCCCCCATTTTTTCCGGGTCCTGTTGCAGTACGGCGGTGACGTATCCGCCGTCAATACCGGAAATCGCCTTCGCCGTCAGATCCCAGCCAAAGACTTTAATATCCTTCTGGCGCCCCTGGTTTTCCACGGCGGCAATGGCGCCGAGCAGCGCGGGTTCACCGGTGGCATAGATAGCCGTCAGATCCGGGTTACCGGTGATCAGGTTTTCCGCCGCGGTCATGGCTTTATCCTGCACGTTCTGCCCGTCGACAACGTTAGCGATGGTAATCTTCGGATTGCTTTTCAGCGTCTCTTCGAACCCTTTCTGCCGCTGGTTCTGAATCGCCGAGTTCAGGGCGCCGACAATACCCAGCCGCGCCTGGCCTCCCATCTCTTTTTGCACGTAGTCAACAAAATACTGGCCAATGATTCTGCCGCCTTCGATATTATCAACGCCGACCTGAGCCGCCTGAGGCCCGGCCGGTAATACGGCATCAATCGCAATCACAGGAATGTTAGCGGCAGCGGCTTCTTTTACCGCGGGCATAATTCCGTTAACGTCGATAGCGGCAACCAGAATGCCCTTCACACCTTGTTGAATATAGTTTTCAATCGCGTCGTTTTGCGCGACGGGATTGTCGTTCGAGTTAAAAATAACTAAATCCTTACCGCTGGCTTTTGCTGCATCCTGCGCGCCTTTATTCATCAGATTAAAAAACAGAGCCTGCTGATTGATCTGTACCAGCGCATAAGTTGGAGCGGCGGCACTGGCGGCAGAAATAAAACTCATTGATGCCAGCATCGTTGTTGCTACAGCAATAAAACGCAGTTTTCCGGTGTTAAATAACATCATCAGTATCCTCGTCGGGAATAGTTGATAGCCAGCAGAGTTCCGCGCCGCATGCGAACGCAGAAGGATTATTTTTTTGGCGGGCAAATATCGTCTATAGGGCCAGAACGATCTTCGACCGTTCGGCTGGACCTGCTTAATTTCATTCCGGCAACCGGTCCGTGTCGGTGCGCGACTGGAATGAGTTAAACGGGTTTGGGAATGACTTCCCGGATGATGCGGTAAACTGCCTATACAATTCTCCGCCATTTAAAATTTGTCAAGCATTTATTTCAGGGTATTGTTAGCCGAGAAATTGCTGTATCCAGCGCGCTTAACTATGTTACAGATAGCCGATTCTGGCAGAAATGGCGCAGGAAATGAGTATAAAACGCGTATTATTATCCGACGTGGCAAAGCTGGCGGGCCTGTCGAAGGCTACCCTGTCACGCTATATGAACAACAGTATTGTGCTGCCACAGGAAACCATCGACCGCATTGAAACGGCAATACGCGAACTGGACTATCGCGGTAATAGCCTCGCACGCCGTCTGAGTAAAGGCGGAAGCGAAACCCTCGGCCTGGTGCTACCCGATATCACCAACCCCTTCTTTGCCGAACTGGCCGATGCCGCCGAAGAAGCCGCCTCTGCCCACGGCTACAGCCTGGTGCTGTGTATCACCCGTAATAACCCGGAAAAAGAGTGTCAGTTTATACGCTGGCTGGATACCTGCCAGGTCGATGGTCTGCTGTTCACCACTAACCGCCCCGATAACGGCCTGCTACGCAAAGAGGTTCAGCGCCACGAACGCATTGTGCTGCTGGATGAGGATATTCCCGGCAGTAAGGTCCCCAAAGTCTTTGCCGATAACGTCCAGGGCGGGCGAATTGCCACCGAAAAGCTGATCGCCGCCGGGCATCGCCATATCGCTTTCGTTGGCGGCCCGGACAAGCTGATGAGCGTTCGCGAACGCTATCAGGGCTTTTGCACCGCGATGGAGCAGGCCGGTCTGAGCTGGCCCGCCGAATGGGTTATGTACGGCGACTACCAGCGCGAGTTCGGCCAACAGGCGCTGCAGTATCTGTTTAGTCAGCCGGTTCGCCCTACTGCCGTCTTCGCCGCCAGCGATTATCTGGTGCTTGGCCTGCTCGACGGGCTGCGCGCCAGCGGACTACAGGCGCCGGAGGCGCTGTCGTTAGTCGGCTTCGATGACGCCAGCTATGCCGATTTCACCCAGCCGCGGATTTCAACTATCCGCCAGCCCGCCCGGGAGCTGGGCCGCACCGCGGTGAATATCATGATGCGCTTGCTCAACGACGACAAAGATATCCCGGCGGAAACCCGTCTGCCGGTTGAATGGATTGGCCGCGACTCGATCAAGATTTGTTAAGCGCGTCCCAAAATGGCGCAAAAGCGCCCAGTTTTGGCGCAAAAAACGTTCAACTCACTATCTCTTCACTATAATCAGTAAACCGGTTTACCGGAATGTAATCAAGAAACTCTATTTATTACATAAGGTTAAGTCACAGGGCTGCTGTGTTGTTCCTGCCCTGGCACGGATGCTGCAATGTTCTTACTGGCGAACAAATATCTTACATAGCGTTTGACCAGACTGTGTTGGTGAGTACTCCACTCCGCAGGTAAACCGGTTTACTAGAATGTAAACCGTGTCGGATGGGGTCTCTCACACAGGATGGCGAACATTTTCCCGGCAATAGCGATGGGAGTTATCAGATGCAGCAGCCACAAACTACCCCGCCAAGGGTGGAGATGATCAATATCACCAAGACCTACGGGTCGATACGTTCATTGCGCGGAGTCAACCTGGAGCTGGCTCCGGGCGAGGTGCTGGGATTAGTGGGCGATAACGGCGCGGGGAAATCGACCCTGACCAAAGTGTTATCTGGCGCGGTGATCCCCTCCAGCGGCACGATTCGTATCGACGGTGAACAGCACCAGTTTACTAATCCGGCCGATTCTCGCCGCTGCCATATCGAGATGGTGTATCAGGATCTGTCGCTTTGCGACACGGTCGACGTTGCGGGCAATCTGTTTATGGGTCGCGAGCCGATGAAATCGGTTCTCGGCATCCCCTTTCTCGACGAAGCCAGAATGCACGCCGATGCCCGGGAGATGCTAAAAGGACTGGGAATTTCCATTCCCGATACTCGTCTGCTGGTGCGAAATCTTTCCGGCGGTCAGCGCCAGGCCATTGCCATCGCCCGCGCGGCGGCTTTTGACCCGAAGGTGCTGATCATGGACGAGCCCACCGCCGCGCTGGCCGTCGCGGAAGTCGAAGCGGTTCTGGAGCTTATTCGTCGCGTTTCCGCTCGCGGCGTGAGCGTCATTCTGATTACCCACCGCCTGCAGGACCTGTTCCTGGTCTGTGACCGGATCATGGTGATGTATGAAGGGACCAACGTCGCCGACCGGCGGGTGGCCGACACCAGCCTGAGCGATATCGTTAACCTGATTGTGGGCGAAAAATTCACCGCCCGCTCTGCGGCTGCACATTGAGGTAACAGGATGAGTATCATGAACTTAAGCAGCTCCCGCATGATCCAGCATTCGCTGCCGCGCCGCCTGCTGCATAACCACTCGGGCGTGGTGAGCATCGCGCTGTTTTTTATCTTCTGTTGCGTGGTGTTTTCACTGATCACCAGCAATTTCCTCACCGGCACCAACTGGCTGAATATCATCCGTCAGAGCGCCCCGCTGCTGATCGTCGCAACCGCAATGACCCTGGTGATTACCACCGGCGGCATTGACCTGTCGGTGGGCTCCACCCTCGCGTTAGTCGGCGCGCTTTCCGCTATCGCCCTCAACAACTGGGGGCTGCCGTGGCCGGTGGTACTGCTCGGCGGCCTGCTGCTCGGCGGATTAGTCGGCGCCATTAACGGCTTCTTTATTGCCTATGAAGGCATTCCGGCGTTTATCGTCACCCTCGCCACCCTCGCCGTTGTGCGCGGCATCGCGCTACTGGTCACCCAGGGCTATTCGATTCCGCTTCCCGCTGACAGCCTGTTTACCTTTATAGGGCGCGCCTGGGTCGTGGGGATCCCCATGCCCGCGCTGATTGGCATTATGGTTCTGGTTATCGGGCATATCGTTCTTAACCATATGCGCTTTGGCCGCTACGTCACGGCGATCGGCGCCAATGCCGAAGGCGCGCGACGCAGCGGGATTAACACCAAAGCGGTGACCATGAAGGTCTATATCATCAGCGGAATGGCCGCCGCGCTGGCAGGAATGATTATTACCGCACGCCTCGGCAGCGGCTCCTCCAACCAGGGCGAGGGCTTTGAACTGCAGGTCATCGCCGCCGTGGTGCTCGGCAGTACCAGCCTGTTTGGCGGCTTCGGTACCATTATCGGCACGCTCCTCGGCGCGCTGTCGATTGCGGTGATTCAGAACGGGCTGATCCTGTCGCATATTTCGCCGTTCTACACCCAGATAGCCACCGGCACGATCATCCTGCTGGCAATCTGGCTGAACACCCGCATTCTCAATCCCACGCGCTCGGCGGCAAAAGGATAGATAGCTGATGAAAGGATCAATTTTTCGCCATCCCTCCCCGCTGCCGGTCGGCGTCAGCAGCGGTTACGTCATGACGGTGCTTGGCCCGCTGCCGATTAGCGAGATGGGCGTCACGCTGATGCATGAGCATATTTTGCTGGACGCTTCCGGCAAATGGGTGCCGCCCTGCTGCTGTAGCGATCGCCATCTCGCCGAAATGCCGGTGAAGATGGAAAACCTTGGCGAACTGGCGCTGAACCCGCTCATGAGCCGTGATAACTGCCAGCTGTTTGACGTCGACGTCGCGATTGAAGAGCTGACCAAATATCGTGCGCTTGGCGGGGAAACGGTGGTCGACCCGACCAATATCGGCATTGGCCGCGATCCCAACGCGCTGGCGCGCATCGCGCGTCTGACCGGTCTGAACATTATTATGGGTACCGGCCTCTATCTGGAGCCTTCACACCCCGAATGGGTAAAAACCAGCAGCGTCGAACAGCTGGCCGAACGGCTGATTTACGATGTTGGTGGCGCGGAGGAGAAACCGGAAGTGCTCGCCGGGCTTATCGGCGAAATCGGTATCTCCAGTCGCTTTACGGCGGATGAAGAGAAGTCCCTGCGCGCTGCGGGTCGGGCCAGCGCCGCGACCGGCGTGCCGATTGAGGTCCATCTGCCGGGCTGGGAGAGACTGGGTCACCGGGTGCTGGATATTCTCGAACAGGAAGGCGCCGATCTCCGCCATACGGTGCTGTGTCATATGAATCCAAGCTTTGCCGATAAGCGCTATCAGCGCGAACTGGCGCAGCGCGGAGCGTTTCTCGAATACGACATGATCGGCATGAGCTATTACTACGCCGACGAATCGGCGCAGTCGCCTTCCGACGAGGAGAACGCCCGCGCGATTCGCGAGCTGATTGACGATGGCTATCTCCAGCAGATTTTGCTGTCGCAGGATGTGTTCCTGAAAACCATGCTCACCCGCTACGGCGGCCACGGTTACGGCTACATACTCAAGCATTTTGTTCCTCGTCTGCGGCGCCACGGCGTCAGCGGCGAACAGCTTGAAACCTTGATGATTGGCAATCCCCAACGGGTCTTTGGCGGATAAAAGGAAAATCATAATGCAGAAAAAAATCTTACTGGTCGGGGAATCCTGGACCAGCACTTCAACACACGTTAAAGGCTTCGATCAGTTTGCCACCGCCACCTGGCATACCGGCGCAACGGATTTTCTGGCCGCGCTTGCGGACAGTCATTACGCGATCACCTATATGCCCGCCCACGCGGCGGCGACCGACTTCCCGCTGACTCAGGAAGCGCTGCGGCAGTGGGATGCGATTATTCTCTCGGATATCGGCGCCAATACGCTGCTGCTGCATCCGGATACCTGGCTGAAAAGCCGGCGCACCGCCAACCGGCTGACGCTGATCCATGACTACGTTGCCGCCGGCGGCGCGCTGATGATGATTGGTGGTTATTACAGCTTCCAGGGAATTAACGGCGGCGCGCGCTATCGCCATACCGCTGTGGAGAAAGTTCTGCCGGTCCGCTGCCTGGCATGGGACGATCGTATTGAAACCCCGGAAGGTTGCTATGCCGAAGTGATCGAAGCTCACGCCCTGTTTAACGACATTCCTGGCGAATGGCCGTGGCTGCTGGGTTATAACGAAGTGGAAATGCATCCGCAAGGCAAGCTGCTGGCCACGGTCGCCGGTACCGGTCATCCGCTGCTGGCCGTTCGCGAATATCAACAGGGTCGCTCACTGGTGTGGACCAGCGATATGTCCGCGCACTGGCTGCCGGAAGAGTTTGCCAAATGGCCCGGCTATCGCCAGCTGTGGATCAACTGTCTTGACTGGCTGACGGAACGCGGCTGATGACCACGACTCTTCAACTGGCCCGGCAGCTGCTGGGCTTTAACACCATTAACCCGCCGGGTCGCGAAGCTGACTGCATGCGGTTCTTTGCCGACTGGCTTCAACACCGCGGCTTTGCGGTTTCGCTGTCGTCGTTCGGCGAGGGACGCAGCAATCTGATCGCCTGGCTGCCCGGGACGACAGCCGGTAAACCGTTGGCCTTTACTGGCCATCTGGATACCGTGCCGCTCGGTAATGCGCAGTGGCGATACGATCCTTTCGGTTCGCAGACGGAGGACGGGCGTCTTTATGGACGCGGCTCCAGCGATATGAAAGCAGCGGTGGCGGCGTTTGCCGTCGCCTGTATTCATCAGCGGGAAACGATTCTCGCCGGCAGCGGTGCGGTATTGCTGATTACCGGAGGGGAAGAAACCGGGTGCGACGGCGCCCGGGCGCTGATCGCCTCCGCGACGTTGCCGGACATCGGGGCGCTGATCGTCGGCGAGCCCACCGCCAATTACCCGGTTATCGGCCACAAAGGCGCCCTCTGGCTACGTTGTGAAACGCGGGGGAAAACCGCCCACGGCGCGATGCCGGAACTGGGGATTAATGCTATCTATCTGGCGGCGGATGCGCTGGGCAAGATTCAACATTTTTCACCCGGCGCGCCGCATCCGCTGATGAAGCAGCCGACTCTTAATGTCGGACGTATCGAAGGCGGGTTAAATATTAATTCCGTGCCGGACCGCACGCGTTTTGATGTCGATATCCGTAGTGCGCCCAATTTACAGCATGCCACCATCCGCCAGCGATTGACCACGCTGCTTGGCGAGAGCGTCACGGTGTCCACATTGGTGGACTTACCCGCGGTACTGAGCGAAGAGGATCACGCATGGATAAAGCAGGTTTATCAGCGCTGCCAGCCGCTGCACGATCGGCCGCTTGCGCCGCGCGTGGTTCCCTACTTTACCGACGCCTCCCTGCTGCTGCCCGCGCTGGGCAACCCGCCCTGTATTATTCTCGGCCCCGGCGAGCCGTCTCTGGCTCATCAAACCGATGAGTACTGCCTGCTCAGCCGGCTGGAGGAAGCGGAACAGCTGTACGGAGAAATTATCGGCGACTGGATGCGGTAGCCTGCTGGCGTCCGCATAAAAAGTGACAGTGTCACACAATAATCATGCCTGCGGTCAAACCACCGCAGGCATACTCGCTGATTAACGTTTGAATACCATCGCTGAATAGCAGAAGATGTCCACCTGGCACGCGGAATTTATCATCCCAGACAAGGAGGTATGCCATGACCCTGAGACCCAGCCCCGCACTCTTTTGTCTCCTCTCTTTACTCCTTACCGCCTGCTCGGGCACCACTTCTGTGCCGGATAGCGCTGAAGAGGCTCAATTATCTGCAGAAGTGGATAAGATGTTTCGCGATTATCAAATGGGTGCAAATAATTCGCCGCAGGCCAATGTCTCACGCTATCTGATGCAGGTCAGAACGGCTATCTTCGCTAAAATAGATCGGCCGCAGTCGTATCAGGGGCAACAATGCTCCGTGCGCCTCACGCTCCAGCGTGACGGGAAGGTACAGAATCCAACGGTAGCGCATGGCGATCCGGCATTTTGCGCGAAAATTATATCCGCGCTAAAGGAAGCGCAGATTCCGCCAGCGCCTGATGAAGAAACCTATCAGACATTCAACAATGCCGTTGTGGATTTCCGCCCCTGACAGGGCTGTCTGCCATCGTTTCGCAGGGGCCATTCGACCCCTGCCTCACATTCAGAACTCCACGCGGCCGCCGAAATTATAGCGCCGCCCTTCCAGCATCGCGGTCTGCCTGTAGGCGGTGGTGTAAACCGGATTGACATCAAACAGATTGTAGATACCGCTCATCAACGTAACCTGTTTATTCAGATGGTAACGGGCGCCTAAATCCACCAGCGCATAGGCATCCGTTGAGCTGGATTTGCCGATATCCGGCGAGTTGCTGCGCCAGCTCGCCTTCGTCCACAGCTCCAGATCGGAAGTGGTATTCCACGTCAGCGAAACGTTGGCCATACTGCTCGGGAAATCATTTAGCGCATAGCCCTTATACTCACCGCTTTTCTGTTCACTGTGGGTATAGGTATAGTTGGCGTTCGCCTTCAGCGCCGCGGTCAGCTGCCAGTCGCCGTTCAGCTCCAGACCGTAGATCTCCGCATCTCCGACGTTAATATATTGCGATACGCTATCAGCGGTATAGCCATTGTACTGACACTGCTGGGTGGCAGATGAGGTACAGATGGTATGGTCGCTGATTTTATCTTTAAATTTGGTATGGAAAAGAGTCGCATCCAGCGCCAGCGCGTCATGCTGCCAGTACACGCCCAGTTCGGTGTTGATGCTCTGTTCCGGCTTCAGATCGTCGTTGCCGATGCCAATCTCTGAATAGGGATAAGCACCATAGACGCTGGTAAAACCGGCGTTGTTCTGACGTAAATCCGGTTTTTTATAACCCGCAGAGACGCCCCCCTTCAGCGCCCAGGTTTCGTCGAGGGTCCAGTTACCATACAGCTTAGGCGTGACGTGATAGCCAAAGTAGCTATCATGATCCAGGCGCGCAGAGGTAGTCAGCGTAAAGTCCGGCACTATCATCCATGCGTCTTCCGCAAAAACCGCCCAGCCATGACGGGTAATTTTACTCACCGGGGTGACGCCGGGCGCCTGCTTATCCGCAATACCGAAGGTGTCATTCAGCTCATTGCGCGTGAAGTTAACGCCTAACGTCAGCTTGTGATCGGCCAGAGTAAAGGTGTTCGCGCTATTGGCCTCAAAATTATTCTGCTTAATAAATTGCGAATCCATCCCGGGCACGCGGTACTCCGTGCGGGCCTTCTCGTAGCTGATAAAGTTCTTCACCTCCACCAGATCATCAGCGTACCAGGCATGCTGTGAAAGCGAGGCCGCATCGCGGTCAAAACCCCAGTACCACGCTTTATCGTTATGGGTTTTCTCCTGATTGCCTTTGGCGACATTCAAATCCCAAAGCTGCGTATCAATTGGCGACAGAGAAATGGTGGCGTCCAGATTCCCGGCCTGATGCTTCACGAAACGCTCTTTGGTTGGGCTGTCATCATCGCGGCGATCAAGATAATCGGCGCCCACGCTGACCCCGAGTTTGCCTGGGATAACAGGCCCCATTAAGAAGGCGTTGGTCTGATTAGTGTTGCCGTATTCACTTTTTTCCTGCAGGAAGTAATTATCCTCCAGCACCCCCGTCCATTTTTCGAGGTTCCAGGCCTTTTTGGTGATGACGTTGACCACGCCGCCAATGGAGTCAGAGCCATACAGCGAGGACATGGGCCCGCGTATGACCTCAACCCGCTCAATGGCAGCCAGCGGCGGCATAAAAGCCGCTTCGCTACCAATGTGATGCCCGTAAGGACGGGATTCGCGGGTAGACTGCTTAATACCGTTCACCATAAACGAGGTATAGGTCGAATCCATACCGCGCATCTGTACATCACCGGTCGCCAGACTGCCGTGACCGTTGCCCACCAGCACGCCTGGCATCTCGCGCAACGCTTCCGCTACATTCTGATTGGAACGGGTATTCAGCGCCTTCTCATCCAGCACCGAGATCGTCGCCGGCGCCTCGCGCCTCTCCTGGCTGAAACCCGTGGCGGTGACTACCATCTGCTCTTCGTTTACGGCGGCGCTATCTGCGGCGTATGCCGCCGCAGGCAGATTGACGAAGGCGAGCGCAATCGCCACCTCCATGTGTGTCTTAATCGTCACAAAAAAGTCCTTAGAATTTAGTTAGATCAATCTTGAGAACGTAGTCGGGCTGGTCGCTTTTTTCGTCCTGTTTAACGCTGACATAAAGCGTTCCGGCATCCGCAGAAAGCACCAGACTGTTGGGCATGGCCGCCGTTTTGATCGTGTGTTTGAGATGATAGGTTTTCGCGTCGATGACGCTAATCGAGCGATCGTTGCGATGGGTAACGTAGATTTCATCGCGCGCGGCGTTATAGAGCACGGCGACCGAATTCGGCGAGGCAATACGATCCACCAGCTTGCCGGAGTCCAGCCGCACCACCAGCACATCGCGGGTATTGGTATCAGCGATATACCCAACTCCTGCGGCGCTGTTCAGGGCGATATTGAGGAAATAATGGTCAGGTTCAGCCGGGTCAACCTTCACGCGGGCAAGGAGCTTCGACGTTTTACCATCGAGGGTAACCAACTCCCCGTTGCCGGTCACCACATAAACTTTGTTACCCGCGTCATCAACGGCAAACCCCACCGGTTCGACATGATTCAGCGTTTCAATAAGCTGCTGCTTGCGCGTATCGACAACCCACAGCAGCCCTTTGTCTTTGCGCCCGATTCCGGATACATACAGACGTTGATTTGGCTTATCCAGCACCACTTCACGGACGTGAGCCTGTTTCTCAGGATCCGAATCATCGCTTAGCTGAATAGTTTTGATCACCTTATTGGTCAGCGTATCCACCAGCGTTAGCGAACCATCCAGGGCATTGCCCAAGTACAGGATATGGTTTTCTTCATCCAGAGAAAGCGCAAAGGTGCGCCGTTCGGTGGCGATTTTCTGATTAATCTGCAGAGAATCGGCCGCCAGTCGAAACACTATTCCCGTCGTTTTATCTTTATCAAACGAGGGCGCGGAGGCGGCATAGAGCACCTTCTGACGGTTATCATAAGCCAGTTCATAAACGCCGTGACCAAGAGGCTGTGAGCGGAATGCCTGCTCGGTAAAATCCTTAGCCGAGGCAGAGACAACATGCAGGGAAGATGAAATGGCCAGCGCGCAAAGCGTTGCTTTCTTCAGGGATACGATAGACATGTAATTTTTCTTTACAGTAACTTACGGAATGCAAACACTAATGAAAATAAATATCATTTGCAATTGCATTTATCTCCATATTCCCTACCATTTTTTGTGTTGTCATGGAAGCCGCAGCGCTGTACGCGGGTGAAGCGGAGCTGACGAAAAGGTGTTATCCCCAGGCGTTGATCATCAGGGCCGCGATATACAGCCCTCCCCCATACGCCAGATGCGTGAGCAGACTGAGCAGACGCGCCAGCCAGGGACGAGGGGTGCGTGATGCCGCGATACCAAAACCAAATGCGGGCTGTAGAATCATGAACGGTGCGAATAAAGTCGACAAACCGGCCAGAATACCGATGTTCAGTGAGGGCTCGCTGAGCCAGACGGTTGCGCTGAGCATAAGCGGTACAAAAGCAAAAATGACCCCGATCAGGTAGTGAAACACCCAGCCGGTGAACATCTCCCCTTGTATTCGCGGCGTTGAGGCAATCGTATGATGCCAGTACTTTCCTCTGGGCAACCATAAAATCCAGCGCCCAACCAGCGCATAGTTTAGCGGCGGTACTTTGAGCAGGTATTTTTGTAAAAGTGACCATAAATCCATCACCAGCGTTGCGCCAATGCCGGTGATGGCCGTTTTAAAGAAAATCATCATATCCAATGTCTGCTCCTCGTGGTTGGAATGCTAAGCTGGCAGCCAGTGTGCAACTTAAAGTGAGGTTTAAGTCAACCATGAAAGAACGGGATATCAGAGAAATCGCTGACCTTTCCGGGGTTAAACCCTCCGCATTGCGGTATTACGAAAAGAAAGGATTAATTCGGCCTGTCGGTCGAAATGGCCTTCGAAGGCAGTACCATGAGAATGTGCTGTATAAACTGCAACTCATTGCGCTGGGACAGGCCGCAGGGTTTTCTCTGGATGACATTGCAGTGATGTTCGGTACCGAGGGTCATCCAGATATTAACCGCGAACTGCTCCACAAACGCTCACGGGAAATCGACGTTACCATTCGCAGACTGCAGTTATTAAGCCGCGGACTGAAGCATGTTGCGCGTTGTACTCAGCCCGAGCATACCCAGTGTGAGGAATTCAAGAGAATTGTTTCGCGAGGACTTCGCCTCGTCAGGTAACGTTTCTCAGCGAAGATCGCCTGGTTTATGCCACCGCCTCTCAGCATGCGCGCCGGGTTAGCCACGTCTGCTCCGGCACGGGGCTGCCGGTCACCCTGACAAGTTAAAACGTTAATTCATTCAGATATCTCCAGCGCGCCGTCGGCTTCAATGCCCGGGCAATCAACCGGGTTTGCCGTTGATTCTATTCCACTTTGCTGTGAAAAAATCAAACACACCTTTAGAGAAAAGCCACTTACTCTAATGAATATTTATATGTAGCCTGTAGGGAGTTCGGCAAGGTTATTATGCAATAAAAGAACCACCCCATATTTAATAAGTAGTAAACCCTCACGGAGAAAAAATGATTTTAATTTTTACGATGTTCATCTTTTCCCTCACCCTGTCATTGTCACCAGGCCCGGTCAATATGATCATTATATCGTCGGGGGCAGCCCATGGATTTAGAAAAACCTTCCCGTTTATCTCAGGCGCGACAATCGGATTTACTTTATTGCTTATATTCGTTTGTTTCGGACTCTCCGCCACAATTGCACAGCATCCTTTGTTTTTCAAATATCTCAACGTTGCCGGCGCCGTATTTATCATGTACCTGGGTTATAAAATAGCCTCATCTCGCCCTGACTTGTCATTACAACAAGCAGATACCCCAGGTTTCATTCAGGGGTTTTTAATGCAGTGGTTCAACCCGAAAGCCTGGACGGCCTGCGCATCCGGAGCGGCGTTATTTTCCAACCCGTCCACCAATACGACGGTATCGGTCTTTATCATGATTTATTTTGTCGTCTGCTATCTCTCACTGGCTTCATGGGCGGTTATCGGCGACAGAGTGTCAATGCTGCTCAGGAGCAGACAACGCATCCGTACTTTTAACCTGTTGATGGGCAGTTTGCTGATCGTTACGGCGGGCTACATGCTCTTTATGCCACTCCTCAGGCATTCATAATTGATGAGACTCAACGGAGTTATAAATATTATTAATCAGTTTGTAGGCAATACTGCTGGTCGATATATTCGCAGGCCATATGGCATACACCTTTAGAGGTTCCAATGACCAGTCGGGGAGGACTTCCTGCATTTCTTCGCGCTTAACATCATCCTCACTCAGGTAGCGAGGGGGAGCCGCCAGTCCAATTTGTTGCTTTGCAAGAGCATAGGCCGCTTCAACATTATCAACGACAACCGTTGGCGTATACTTTACTAACGCCAGCTCGCCACTTTTGTGCCTGAACTCCCGGTTGTTCTGCCTCATAGTCAGGCCAATCCAGGGCAGATGTTCCAGGTCATCGGGGTGATTGATGGGCTTGTAATGGCTTAACAAGCCCTTTGATGCGACCAGTTGCCGGGGCAGCACAAAAAGATGCCGGGCTTTGAGTGAGCTGTCCGGGAGCTCCCCAATCCGAAATGCAACATCAATACTCTCGCCGATAATATCTTTCCGCGTATCGCTATAAGAAATGTTCAGGTAAACATCCGGATACTCTTTTATAAACACCGCAAGATGGCGCGTAAATGCGCTATTGATAAAAACGGCAGGGACAGAAATATGCAGCTTGTTAGCTGTTGATATAGACCGCTGCTTAAATTCAATAACCCCCTTCTCATACAGTTCGAGCATCGATTTGGCCGTCTCCAGCAAATTGATGCCATCGTGAGTCAGAGAGAGCTTACGGGTATTTCTATAGAGCAGCGCACTACCAAGATTTTTTTCCAGTTTCGATAGATGCGTGCTCGCCGTTGCGGTTGTCAGCCCTAACGCTTCTGCGCCACCGGAGATGGATCCCGCCTCGACAATTTTGGCAAAAACGATCAGGTAACGGATGTCATCAATCATCTACATTCCTTTGGTCACTCATTAACATTGAGCCTGACCACAGCATGGCCCAAGACCATCCATGGCAAGCAAGCAGTGCGCCGCGATGCAAAACACATCCCTGTCCAGATATAAGAGCTTTTCTTATCTCGGAACCGCGCCCGTCCGCCAGACCCGCAGGCCGAAAACATTGATATACAGCCCGGCCATAATCAGTACGGCGCCCAGCAGCTGCAAGCCGTTCAGCGTTTCGCCGAGCAACAGCGCGGCGCTGGCCATCCCCACTACCGGCACCAGCAACGACAGCGGCGCCACTCGCCAGGTTTCATAGCGCCCGAGCAACGAGCCCCAGATGCCGTAGCCCACAATCGTGGCAATAAACGCCAGATAAAGCAGCGAGAGCACGGTCAGCATATCAATATGAATCAGGCTCGCCGCCATCGTCTGCGGGCCATCGATCGCCAAGGACGCCAGCATAAACGGCAGCACCGGAATCAACGCGCTCCACACCACCAGAGACATAATCTGCGGTTTCTCGGCGCGGGACATGATCTTCTTATTAAAGATATTCCCGCACGCCCAGCTCAACGCCGCTGCCAGAGTCAGCATAAACCCGACGACCGGGACATGCTGGCCGCCGAGGCTGGCTTCCACCAGCACCAGGATGCCAAAAATCGCCAGCGCAATCCCGGCCAGCTGTTTTCCCTGCAGGCGTTCACCGAAGGCAAAGGCGCCAAGAATAATGGTGAAGAACGCCTGAGCCTGCAGCACCAAAGAGGCCAACCCGGCGGGCATCCCAAGACCGATGGCGCAGAATAAAAAGGCGAACTGACCAAAGCTGATGGTCAGGCCATAGCCGAGCAGCAGACGCAGCGGGATTTTAGGACGGGCAACAAACAACAGCGCCGGAAAGGCCACCAGTAAGAAACGCAGTCCCGCCAGCATCAGCGGCGGCATATTGTGGAGTCCGACCTTAATCACCACAAAATTCAGCCCCCACACCACTACCACCAGCAGCGCCAGCAGCCCGTCTTTACGTGTCATACCCTGCCTCTGTTGTTATATGAATTTTTGTGAACAAAATCAAAGTACCCAAAAAAGCGGCCGGCGGATAGATCATTATTTTTAGCAGGGTGTCAAAGCACGTGATGACACCGGGTTGCGCTATACAAGGTCCTGAGAGCATGGTATTTGTGAGCAATACAACATAAAAATAACATTTCATCAGGCAAAGAACATGATACCGACCATCAGGCGCTCCACCATCGCGCTGCTGGCGTCTTCGCTGCTGCTGACTATCGGCCGTGGCGCAACGCTGCCCTTTATGACCATCTTCCTCACCCGCCAGTACCAGCTTGAGGTGGATAAAATTGGCTATGCGCTCTCCATCGCCCTCACCGTCGGCGTCGTCTTTAGTATGGGGTTTGGCATTCTGGCCGATAAGTTTGATAAAAAGCGCTATATGCTGATCGCCGTGCTGGCCTTTATCTGCGGCTTTATCGCGATTCCGCTGGTCAATAGCGTAAGCCTGGTGGTGTTTTTCTTTGCCCTGATCAACTGCGCCTATTCCGTTTTCTCCACCGTGCTGAAGGCCTGGTTTGCCGATGTCCTGTCGCCGGAAAAGAAAGCGCGGATCTTCTCGCTCAACTATACCTTCCTGAACATCGGCTGGACCGTCGGCCCGCCCATCGGCACGCTGCTGGTGATGCACAGTATCAACCTGCCATTTTGGCTGGCGGCGGCCTGCGCCGCATTGCCGCTGGTTGGTATTCAGCTCTTCGTTCAGCGCACCTCGGCGGCTATTGCTCAGGATAATGCCACCCAATGGTCGCCTTCCGTGTTACTGCGCGACCGCGCGCTGATGTGGTTTACGCTTTCCGGTCTGCTGGCCTCGTTCGTCGGCGGCTCATTCGCCTCCTGTATTTCACAGTATGTGCTGGTGGTCGCCGATAGCGATTTTGCCGAAAAGGTGGTGGCGGTGGTGCTCCCGGTCAACGCCGCCGTGGTGGTTGTGCTGCAGTACGCCGTCGGCCGCCGCTTAAGCGCCAGCAATATTCGCCCGCTCATGACCTTTGGTACGCTCTGTTTCGTCCTCGGTCTGGGGGGATTTATTCTTTCCGACAGCAGCCTGCTGCTATGGGGGATATCTGCCGCCGTGTTTACGCTTGGCGAGGTCATTTACGCGCCCGGCGAGTATATGCTGATTGATAACATTGCCCCCGCCGGCATGAAGGCGAGCTACTTTTCCGCCCAGTCGCTGGGCTGGCTGGGAGCGGCCTTCAACCCGATGATTACCGGATCTATCCTGACCCATATGCCGCACTGGTCGCTGTTTGTGGTGCTGATGCTGGCTATTATCGTTGCCTGGCTGATGATCTTCCGCGGAATGAAAGTCCGTCCGTGGCAGAATGGCTGTTCGGCCGTCAACGCGTAACCCCAGGCGTCATGCGGCTGTCGGGTTAATGTCGGGCAACTGTCGGCTGCGGATCGTGGTGCCCGACAGTGCCCCGCGCCACACTCCATCTCAGGTTTTCACCCGGAGATAGACATGATGAACAGCAGTAATCAGGTTAAACAACTACGTCTGCAGCGCGCATGGTCCCAGGAGCAGCTGGCAGAACTTGCCGGCCTCAGCGTGCGGACTATCCAGCGTATTGAGAACGGCGATCGCCCAGGGCTGGAAACGCTGAGCGCCCTTGCCGCCGTCTTTGAAGTTAACGTTGCCGATATCACCGGTGACTCCCCGGCGGGCCATGAAGAGTCTCTCGATTTACGTATCGAAGAGGCAAAAGCGCGTGTGCATCAGGAAAGCCGCTTTTTCCGCTCGTTATCGACCGCCGTGGTGGTGTGCGTGTTGCTGGTTTTACTTAACCGGTTTACCGACCCAGGCAACTACTGGTCTGCCTGGGTCGCCGGGATCTGGGGGGCATTGCTGCTGGTGAGAGGTTTGCGATTGTTTGTTTTCGGCGGATGGATCCGCAGCTGGCGTCAGACGCGGTTACAGCGGCTGCTGCGTAAATAGTTTTTAGCCTGCCGCTATCCCCCGCTCGTGCTGACGCTGAGCGGGGTTACGGTTCCAGCCCTCTGCTAGCACCTGGCCGGATAAGGCGCCGCGCGCCGCCTCCGGGGAGACTTCGTTGCCAGAGCATGACGCCGACCAGAATCATCCGCCGCAGGCATACCCCGGCTAATCACCCCGCAGAGCTTTCACCCCTCGATGGGATGAAGCGCCGGCGACCTGGGATAGCCTGGCTCCAGGCGTCGTTTGCCGGTTTTCTTTTGCGGCGGAGGCTTTCGCCGTTGGCCGGGATTGCCCATCCGGAATCACCGCAATGGGCGCGGCATTGCCAGCTGTCGGCGTCGGTTTCACCGCCATGATCCGGTCTACGTAGCTGGTCTGCGTCTGCCCTTCGGGGAGAAAGCCACGGCGGAAATTGCCGCTGTAGTAGCAGGAAAACGCCGCCAGCTGCGCCTGTTGCGCTGAAAACTTGACCGAAGCGCGACGCAGGCATTGATTAAAAATACCTGCAGCGGCACGGGCGTTATGACAAGGATCGAAGACGGTTTCATAATCCAGTCCGTATTTGTCGAGGTTATGGCGGTTCACCTGGCCCAGCCCCAGCGAAAAATTCCAGCCCGCCTGTGCCAGATACTGCGCGGTAGCGATAGCCTCTTCCTTATGCCGGGGCTGACGCGCCAGCCGCCCACCCACCACGCCAATGGCGTAAGGATTAAACGACGACTCCACTTTCATTAAACGCTCCAGTACCTGGGGCGCGATGTCTGGCGCACACTGATTAGCCAAAACAGCCAAATCCAACACTCTGACCTCCTGTCACGCGGGGGGTTATTCCGGCTCATTTTTATTGATAAATTTCACCGAGGATTTTTTCGCAATCCCCGTCAGGACGTTAATAATGTCCTGGTAGTTGGTGGCGAGAAAAACGTTGTCTCCTGCGCAGTAATTGCGCCAGAGATCGAGAGCATGAGCAGTTTCCGAATTATTAACCGTAAAAATAAAAAAGATATCGGCCGCCTGAGTAGGTGTTCCCTCAGGGTAACGCAGCAGCCCTTCTTTGACTCGTTTACAAAGATCGTACGTTTTAAATAGCCGCTCGGTCATCGCATAGGGTCCCCTGGTGCTGCTACCGGAATCAATACCATCGGATATCACAATAATCGCTTTTCGGGGATTCGTGCCTTTGGCAATCACCGGCAGGGATCGAAGTAGACCTGAAGTAACATGAGTGGGTGAACCATCAACTATTTTCATGTTATTAAATTCATCAATAATATTAATGTCATTAGTTAATTCGATAAGATAAGACTTCGGTTTTGCCGTCTTATCCTTCAGGAGATTTACCATCTCGTAACTAAAATCCATTGCGTTAAATGCAGAATAGCAATCCAGAGCAAAAGGACGCATCGACCGCGAACCAATCATATATTTAAAGGTGATAACCGCCTGTTCAGAAAAAATAAAACCATCGGTAAACATACCCTCATAATCCAGAGTTTCATTATTGGTTATTGCATAACTTACGCCATCCCACAGCATTAAATCATGTGCTGCTGCGCGCGATTCGAGAAACTCATCATAGTGTTCAAATAGTCTTGAACGCGGATCGGCATCACAGCTGTACAGATCTTTGCCAAAGCTACTGCCATAATTCGTATTTTTGACGCACCACCCTTTTGTAACCATATTATCAATAGTATGGCCGGTAGCCGGGCCAATCACATCTTGATAATAGTTATATAATGCATGGTCATAACTATAAGATTGAGCCTTCTCAGCAGGCGTATTAGAATTATTTATGTAGAATTTATTATACCAGAAATCAAGATCGACTTTTTGATACTGTTGTTTTAGCTTACCCACAAAAGAGCAACCCACGCTTACCCCTCCCGCAATATTTTCACCAGGCAGGATAACCGGCACACCAATACTGAATGGAATAATGCTTACCGTATTACTAACAGACTCATCATTTAATATGTCACTGATGAAATCAGTCACAACCTTACGAAGCAATGCAATTCTTGTCATTCCCGGTTCTGAGGAAACGTCTTGCATTGACCCCGAAAAATCCAGTACCAGAGCATAATCAGTCGGAAATCTGACAACTTCAAATGTTTTTCTGACCACCCCCGCGCCGCTGTCGGCACGAATATCCACCGCGGAGTCAAAACCGACCTCTTGCTGCGCGCCGATTATTGGCCGCATGCTGGCTTTCCCGCTGGCGGTATAGTCCACGGAGTCAAGTTTGCCGGTTTCCGTCGTGCTGTAGTTCACTTCTACCGCAACGGTCAGATCGTTTTTGGCGATCGTCGCATCCGGCACATAGTAGGACAGGTAGTTATGCAGTAGCGTAATATTCTCCGCCTTATCCGCGGCGGTGCTATTGCGGTTATCGACCATGGCCACCGCCAGTACGCCCTGATTAAGGCCATCCGCCAGCCTGGCGCGACTGCTCTGTAAATTAGCGCCATCATACGCCACCGAATAGAACATCATTAACAGCGGAAACATAATGGCAAACATCACGGTTATCGCGCCGTACTCCTGACGCAAAAGACGTACGATAAACCGTAAAAACCGGCTTCGCATAATTTTCACCTCGCCCATAAGGAACGGTATTAACGCGGGATCACCGCATTGCTGATGGCAATATCGCCGATCTCTATTCCGACGCTATTCAGCGCGCGTTTAAACATGCTCTCGCCGCCCGGCAGGCATATCGTCACCTGATAAACCGGCAGCCAGCGCCCTTTCGTATCCCACGGCGACAGATCCGCAATCTGCGTACTGGTTATCGCAAGTCGGCTGCGACAGCTCCCGGTCCCCTGGGACAAAGACTGGGTATTCAACACGTTTTTTTGCGCCTTACTGCCGCTGGGTTGAAAAAAGACGGCCTCCACCACCAGCTGATAACGGCTGCCTGCCAGGCGGCTCTCCTCCAGTAAAACGCCGGCCAGTTCGTAGAGGTCACTGACTTCCTGCTGGCTTAGCTCCTCTTTTTCACCGTAAAAGGCGGACCTTTCGCGCACAACGCTGGCCAGCGAATGGGTTACCCGTTCGAGGTAGCTTTTATTCAGAAAGACGTCGCTGAAATCCACCAGCAGCGCACACAGCAAAAAAAAGACGACGAAGTACAGACCGGCCTCGATCGCGACGGATCCACGATCGTCGCGCAAATAGCGTTGTATAGCGCCCATCGTTTTACTCATCATTTTCTGTCTCACGCTGAAATTCCTGTACCAGTAAAATCTTGCGGCTCAGTTCACGGATGACACTTTGGGAAGGAAAGAAAAAAAACAGCGGCTGATAATCAGTGGTCACGCTATAAAATGCCAGCGGCTTATTGCGCGCATCCGTGGTGGTGCAGGCGTGGTTAAGCACCGCAGAAATACTGTCACACCAGGCCACCGACAGCTCGACATGGACATCGCGTGAAATCAGCGGCCAGTCCGCCATACGTTTATTTATCTCATCATTAAAATAGTGCTGATAGTTTTCCGGCACCCGGGTAATAGCGGCAATGTGCCCCGACTCGGCGATAATCAGATCCAGCGCCGAGGAAATAAAAACCACCCGGCACATCTCAGCAATAAAAAGTATCGAAATAATAAAAGGAATAAACACCATGGAAAATTCCATAGCCGCTACGCCGTGTTCATCACATAAATAACGACGCAGGCCGCTTGTTATCTTTGTTAACATACATTCACCAATGGTTATACCCACGCCTGTAGCCAGTACCCGCAGCTGATGGCCAGCGCATATGGCACCGTCGCGCGTTGCTCGCGGGCGAAGAAATAAAAATAGAACAGGCTGGCAAGAGAGACGGGAATACCCGCGATGGCCGTCAGCAGCAAAAAATTACCGGTCTCCGGTACTGACAGCGCCACCGCCAGCGCGCACACCAGCTTAATATCCCCGGCGCCCATCAACTTCACCATCACGGCGATAAAACCCAGCGCCAGCAGGATGCCGGGGAGAATGAACGCCGGATATGGCATATGCGTAAATCCTGCGAGACAGGAGAGCAGCAGTATCAGCAGCGTGGCCCGGTTAGGAATCCGCCGCCAGCGGATATCCATATAGCAAATATAGATAAGCACTCCGCTAATACCGGCAGTCAATAGCCAAACGATATCCACGATAATCCTCGCTCTCCGCACGTCATAAAAATATGATTTTAACCGCGTCACTTTTTATTCAGTGGACGGGTTCTCGAGCACCGTCATGTCATTATCTTCCGGGTCCGACAGAGTGCATGTCTGGAGCCAGGAAAAATAAGTGGTTACGCTCTCCATGATTTTGCTGTCGCGATCGTAAAGCACTGGAGCCAGCGCAATGGCATCGCTAAGAATATCGGCAGCCGTTAATTCAACCGCCTGCTGCAGCAGAAGCGGGAAAATATCTTGCGGAACCGGCCTCTCTTTTTGCAACTGGCAACTCAGCGAGTGTAGCCATTGGTGATACCAGTTCAGGCGCTGCTGAATTAATTCTGCCCTGTTATCCAGTACCGGTGTAACGGAAATAAAACCACAGCTCATATCTGCCGAGCATAATCTGACGGCGAAGGACATTGTTAACGGATCATTCATAATAATATTCCTGTGGCGGCGGCAGATCGGGCTGCGCGTGGCAAATCTCAGCAATGGCCGCCGCCAACTGGCGCAGAAGCCAGAATAGTTGCCCGAGGGGCTCCTGCGCGGAGGCCACCACGGTCAGACATAATGGAAAACGCTGCGTAGCAACCTGCCAGAGCAGGATATTGTCCCTCTCGCCCTCGACGGTGATGGCCTTCTGCCCTCCGGCATCGATTTCATTCAGCATCGCGACGCCCACCCCGAGCAAGGAGCTGGTCATCGCCGCGATTTTATGTAACCTCCCGGGGTCCTCTTCTTTGAGCACTGCCGCGACTTCGTAACCATCTGCGGTCGCCACCAGTAGCTCCCCCATAACGGGATAGTTCCGGGCAAACTCGAGCAGCAGTTGCTGAATCTGCTGGCTGAGTTCAGTAGACAGGGTACCGGCATCTTCAATCGCAAAAGGAAGTATGCTTGTCATCAGGAATAAACCTCTTCATTTCTGGCACGCTCAAGCTGGCAAAACAGCACCTTGAGCAGAAATAAAACCCTTTCCGGGCTGCGTGCATCCAGCGTAGCGACCGGAAAGCACAGACCTTCCTCCCGTAACAAGCGCTGGTATTGTTCAATATCAGGTAAGGGGGACAAATCACACTTAACGATGCCCAGTAGCACGATCGCATTCCCCGGCAACGGGCCGGATTTCAGCGCCTGCAACCAGCTGCGAGTCTCCGCCAGCGGGTCAGGCCGGTGATTATCGGCCAGCAGCAGAATCCCCGCGCTGCCGCGTTCCAGGATATCGCGCATAAATGTGAAGCGTTCCTGCCCCGGAGTGCCGTAAAGCCGCATCCGGTTTTGCCCCCCAGGAATAGTCAGTTCGCCGTAGTCAAAACCCACGGTGGTGGTTTCTTTCTCTGCCACAACGCGGTCCGAGGCCCGTACGTCCGTTGACACGACGTTGATTTCACTGACACTACGGATAGCCGTGGTCTTACCTGAACCGCTGCGCCCTACCAGGATCACCTTATAGTCTTTCATCATCCCGAACCTTATGTCCTCCGCCGGCTTAACGCCGGCGGGGTTACTTATAAAATGACGATGGCCTCTTCGACGTCCGTCACTTTGCGTCTGGCCAGCGCCAGATTTCCATTGCGGCGATCGAGAATGGTATAAACGAATACCCCATCCACGGCCCTCACCGGTCGGAGTATGTGGTACTGTTTACCCAGCGTAATCAGGATGTCTTCCACCTCATCTCCGGTAGCCATTAATTTCAGCATCTTGATATTGGCGCGCAGAACGTCAGTAATGGCCGCGGCGGCAATTTCGACATCCAGACCGGCGGAGCCCACGCCGTGCAACAGCATGCCATTACGCGCATCGACCAGCGCCGCGCCCAGCGCACCATCAAGGTTAACCAGTCCATCGAGTAACTTTTCCATTTCAGCCATTATTTTCTCCTGTCATTTCATTCTGTTGTAATTAATCAGTGACCTTTAAGTCATGAAGAACTTCTTTAACATTTGCCAGCAAGATATTGTCGATAGAGAGCCCTTCGACCTTCAGTTTTAATATCTGGCACCATGGCTTCATGCCCGGCGTATAGCAACTGACCACCGCATGAACCTCTGAGGTCAAACAGAGTTCCTCATTGATAGTCGCATGCAGCGTATATTTATCGCCGACGCGGAAACGTTCGGTTCCCGGCTGCGCAAACTCGTGGATAATAACCGGAGAGTATTCCCGCAGCGCGACAATCTCAGCGTGTGATTTTTCCCAGTTCAGTACGCCTGGAATAATACTGTCAGCGGTTTCCCAGGGGCGGGGTAACGACATATCCGGCCTGTTGCGATAGCCGCGTAATACTCCATCCGCGCCGATCATCAGATGCGTGACGCCCGCCGGTACCTGCACCAGCAGATCTTTGTATTCATAAATTTTCATAATAATTATTTCCGTATAAAAGCAGATCCGGCGGTTCAGCCGTAATAAATATCAAACACCAGTCGTTCCCCTGGACTCTTACCCGCGGCGATGCGGAATACCTTCGATTTGGCCAGTGAGTGGGTAAATTCAAACTCAATTAAAACCGCATCAGTTTGATTCTGATAAAACGTCAATTTGTTGATGTTAGGGTATTCCCTGGGAATATCGTTCGCCGCCCGCAGCAACGCATGCCCTAGCCTGACATTCTGTAATTCAAAAATACGCTTATTTTTATCCGCGCTGGGAAGTTCACGGAAATTAATGGCATGCTGCGATTCCAGCGTCATGCGGAAATAGCCGGGATGGCGCCCGGAGCGAACCGCAGAAACGTCTTTCAGACCGCTGGTTAACGACAGCGAGGCCTTTTCCGGCAGCCCTGCCGGCTTCGCCGTCGGCTGATTATCCAGCAGCCGGGCGATCTCATCCTGAGCGGAGACCGGACTACGTCCAGCAGCAGTGGTGCTGACCACCGGCGGCGCAACGCCGGCCTGCGCAGCAGATTTCACCGCTGGCGCAACGCTTTTCGCGACCGACACCGGAGCCGGGGCTGAAGGCGCAGCGGACCGCACCAGTGGACGCGGATTCACTTTCGCCAGGGCTTCCATCAGCCCTTCGCTACGGTCGGCCATCTTTTCCTGCTGCAGGATACTTTCGGCACCGTTAAAGTCCTGGAGCTTCACCAGCACGTAGACGAGGTTATGCAGCACTTTCTGGCTCGCATGCCCCCTGCCATAGAGAGAAAAAAGATAGTCTCTGGCAGTGGCGTAATCGTTTTGCATGATGGCCAGCATCGCCAGATTGTTAATCACGATATCGTCATCAACAAAGCGCTGCCTCGCTTGATTAAACGCCCGGGCGGCGCCGCTAAAATCGCCATCTTGCGCCAGCAGGATCCCCTGCATATTCCAGGCCTCCCCGCTTGTGGGGTTCTGCCTGAGCACAGCGGAAACCATCGCCTGCGCATCGCTATAATTCCCGAGCTCCATCAGATTTTTACTGGCCAGTAATAACGCCCGCTCATCAGGATTGTTGGCGATCAGCGGCTGCAAATACTGGCGGGAAGAGTCGAAATCCTCCGCCAGATAATAGTATTCCGCCAGCTGGTACCGGGTATCCTTATCCTCTTTACGGCTGAGCTTTTCACGGTAAAGCTTGATCAAGCCATTATAGTTATTGACCTTACTGAGAATATATTCACGCTGGCTATCATTGAGTTCACCACCGCTGCCGGTTTGACTCTGGCATCCACACAACACAAAGAGCGCCAGTAACGTCGTAAGAGAGATTATTTTGACCACATTGACACCATCCCTATAAAACCCGGCCCCGCAACGATAACCAGCAGCGGAAACATAATGAAGGCGATCATCGGCAACGTCATTTTTGCTGACAGGCTGGCCACCTTCTCTTCCGTATTCAGCAGCTGCAGTTCGCGCATCTCTTTCGACAGATCGATCAACACCTGATATATCGACGAGCCATATTTAATACTCTGCTGTAAAGTCGAACACAGCATTCTGACTTCCGTCCCCGGCACCTCCTCATAGAGCTGTTCCAGCGCGGCGTTAATCCCGTTGACCTCCGTTTTGAGCATCGCCCGGTCAAACAGGGTGGCGATATTGGGATTAATGGCATAGGTATTGTCGGCGATATAGCGTAAGGCTTTTTCAATGGTCATCCCGGACTGCACGCAGACTGCCAGCATATCGATAACAAATGGCAGGTCATCAGAGATCCTTTTCATATGCTTTTTGATGGTCATTTCCTTTACCAGATTCGGTAACAGAATAACCACCACCACGCAGGCTAATACGCAAAGGAATAACATTTCACGGGAAAAGGTATAAATTCCAGCCGCATCAACGAATACCAGCAGTACCGTCGCGATGACGACGGTTAACGTTTTAGCGACAATGTTTTTATCCAGCATCGCGGTCCAGGAGACCAGGCGACTGGTTTTCCTCATTATTCGCTCAACCGGCGTCGTATTATCCTGCGGGATAAAAGCGTACTGTTGGCTGCTCTGTTCCAGCAGGTGATAAATACGCTCCCGGCGCCGTTTTAGCAGCCAGACCCGCGTTAACCCTCCGGCGCCCAAAACCAGCAGCGTCAGCGCAATAATATAAAACATATGCCACCTATATTTTATTCATCATCATCCAGACAATCAGCAGTCCCAGCAGAATGCTGCAAATGGCGTAATAGAGCATCATCTGGCCCGTCGGGTGGTGCAGTAAAATATCGAAATTAGCCGGCGACTGATATTTCAGAAAGAAAAAGAAAAAAATGGGAATCGCCGTCAGAATCTTAATTGACATGCGGACTTCCGACGTCATGGCGTATTTTTTCTTCTCCAGCACCCGGGCGTTCGAGATCAGCGTACCGAGACGTGACATCACCTCTTTGACCTGTCCCCCGCCTTTCATGTTCAGCTGTACGGTAATGATGAAAAAGTAGTATTCGCTAAACGGCAGGCGTCGCCACGAGGCCAAAAATACGCTTTCCGCATCCTCGCCAATTTCCAGGCGCTGCGATATTTGTCTGAATTCATCGCCGAGCACACCGTCAATCTTTTGCCCGCACTGCTCAATCCCCTGAATAACCGAGTTCCCGGCGCGGATTGAGCTGTTAATAATATTCAGCGCTTCCGAAAACTGAGCATCAAATTGCAGGCGCATTTTTTTCTTGCTGTTGAGATAGAGACCGTACAGCGTCAGCACAAAGAATGCGGGATGGATAATGACCGGACTCAGGTTCAGGTAATTCTGGTTAACGTACAGGCTGGCGGCCTGGACCAGCAGCAGAATCAGCCCGTGGCGCAAGGCGGTACTGCGCTGTTTGCCCAGCAGATGAAGACGCATATCGCCCATCATGCGTGATAACCAGCCGCCCAGCGGATTACGCATCAGCCGCCTCGTCAGCTCCACCCGGTTGCGGGCGGCTTCCGCCTGCTGCAAACGTTGCATACGCTTCTGCTGGCGATACCACAGCCCCAGTTGAATACAGCCTGCCAGCAGCAGAAAGCTAAAAATGATCATCATGGCATCCGGTTCCCGAACAGTTGTTTTAAAGGCTCAAGCAGACCGTGGACCAGCGCCTGGCGGTACACCGCCGAACGCTGCAGCAGCCCAAAACAGGTAAATGTCCCCTGAATCTTCCCGTATTCATTGCGATCCGCTTCGGCACCAAAGCTGAAGATGTCCTGCAGGATAATGTTGTCTCCTTCCATACCCATCACCTCGGCGATGTTGATCACCTTGCGCGAGCCATCCGGCAGGCGCGACACCTGGACAATGATGTTAACCGCCGAGGCGATATTGCGGCGTATAGCCGCCAGCGGCAGCGAGGCGCTGGACATCATGATCATACTCTCCAGACGCGCCAGCGCATCGCGCGGCGAGTTGGCATGCAGGGTGGACATTGAACCGTCGTGACCGGTGTTCATGGCCTGCAGCATCTCAAACGCCTCTTCGCCGCGGCACTCGCCGACGATGATCCTGTCCGGGCGCATACGCAGCGCATTGACCACCAGATGACGCATATTCACCACCCCCTGGTTTTCCGAACCAGCCATCCGCGTCTCCAGGCGAACCACGTGCGGCTGCTGTAGTCGAAGTTCTGCAGCATCTTCCAACGTGAGTACCCGCTCATCTTCATTGATGTACTGCGACATCGCGTTAAGCAGCGTGGTCTTCCCCGAGCCCGTCCCCCCGGAGACGATAATGTTGACCCGGCAGCGGCTGGCGATGACCAGAAAATTGGCCATCATTTCGTTCATGCTGCCGTACTCCACCAGGTCGGCCAGCGATTTCTTGCCCTTACCAAACTTACGGATAGAGATCGACGCGCCATCCAGCGCCACCGGTGAAATCACCACGTTCAGACGGCTGCCGTCCGGCATCCTCGCGTCCACCAGCGGCTGGGAATCATCGACCCGGCGCCCTACTCGCGAAACCAGCCGCCGGGCGATATCGGTGAGCTGAACGTCGTTGAGGAAGCGTTTATCGACCTGTTCAAGTTTGCCAAAACGCTCGACAAAAATGCGATCCGGCCCGTTAACCAAAATATCGCTGATGGTGTCGTCTTCCATTAATTCCCGTAGCGGGCCGTAGCCGGTGATCTCATCGGTGACCAGCTCGCACAGATCGTGACTGGCGCGGGAGGATAAATATCTGCCGCTGCTGTTCACCTGCCGCGTGATCACCTCACTGATTTCACGAAACAGCGCATCCCGGTCGTGGCGCAACGCATCAACCCGTTCTAAATCAACGCTCTTCAGCACCTGCTCGCGAAAATAGAGCAGGGATTCAAAGCTCTCCGTATCCATCGCTTTCGTTATCCTTAAAAGTTATGTCCTCGCCGTGCGGCGAACTCCGCTGTCCGTTACGACTTACGGTCGGGACGTAATGTGAATAACGATGGAAATAGTCTTCTCTTTGCCGTTTCCTGTTCTGATTTACCCAGCAGGCTCTGCGCGGCAAAACGCCACAGCGGGGTGGCCGACAACGGTTGGTTTTTCTTCACGTTCCACGGATTAATCACCGCCAGCGGGCATCCCAGATACTGCTCAATGTCATCATTGCGCAGCTCATCGCCGTGCATAGGGTGATTCTCATTGAGACAGATGAAAACCCGCAGCTCTTTGCCACCACGCGACAGGTCGACACGCTGCTTCTCATCCAGTAAATACTTCGCCACCCGCAGCGCGCTCAGATCGCGGTTAATAACCAGAATCAAGGTGCTGGATTGCGTAAAGACCGTCTCAAGATGCTCGTAGGGCTGGGCATAGACGCCGTGATCGAATATCACCAGATTGAACGCATTAAAGTGACTATCGTCATAGGTCCAGGCCGCATCCAGCGGTTCAATTCGCGCGGATTGATGGGGCCCCATCGCCGTGATCGCCCCGTCTCTGGGCAACGTGCGGGAGGTGATTAAATCAAGATCCCGGCTGCCGCTGGCGCCCTGCACCAACAGCGAGGGGATCGAGGTCTGCATACCGATGGCCTGAAACAGCTGCCAGGCCACGGTCGTGGTACCCGCGCCGCCTTTGCAGCCCAACAGGCTGATTTTCATCATGCTGCGCATCGCCAGGGCGCTGTCAGGCTGCTGAAGCTGCCCGGCCAGCTGCGCCAGCTGGGACTGAATATGCAGATAGCAGACGCCGGCGCTCATCAGCGCCTGGGCAAAAGCAATCGAGTCATTGCGGCCGAGAAAGACCTGACGCGCGCTGGCCGGAATCAGCAACGTGGCCGTTTCACATATCAACGTGACGTCATTGCAGCTGCCGATATCAATGATCACCGTCGCGGCGCCGCGTAAAATGCTGTCGTCCTGCAGCGCAAAAAAATCAAGCGGGTGGCTGATAACGTTATTAAAGTTATTGATTAATA
This sequence comes from Klebsiella sp. YJ, assembly GCF_002108615.1. Lineage (NCBI taxonomy): Bacteria > Pseudomonadati > Pseudomonadota > Gammaproteobacteria > Enterobacterales > Enterobacteriaceae > Klebsiella > Klebsiella sp. YJ. The sequence goes on along the minus strand of NZ_MTEG01000008.1, from coordinate 146,965 downwards.
ACAAACTGCAAATATCGGAGAGCATCTCTTTATCGGGGGAGATGACCATAATTGACTGCCCGGCCCCCTTTTTCGCTTTATGCGCGGCTTCTGGCTCGCTTTTCTTTTTGGCATCCGAAAACAACTTCATCTTTCACTCCAGAATATTTTAATGACGCGAGACGGTTAGCGGGCAAAGCCGCCCTGTTCCAGAAAGCGTCCGGCATCACTATTTAAACGGTCTTCGCGCATTTTCTGGTCGACGCCGACGTTGAAGAACAGTTTTTCCACCGAGCTGCGGCGAAAGGACGGCAACGACATTTTGCGGGCTGCCGCTTCTGCCTGCGGCTTCACCAGATTCACCGTGGCGAAGACCACCAGTTCGCTTTTGCTTCTTTCGGTCATCGAGCTGCGGGCCAGCGCCCCAAGAACCGGGATATCGCCGATAAACGGCACTTTGGTGAGCGACTCTTTATCCGCCTCGCTTAATAAGCCGCCGATGACGAAGCTGTCGCCATCCGCCAGCTCGATGGTAGAGCTGGAACGTCGGGTGCGCATGGTGGGGATCTGATAGTCGTTATAGGCGTATGAGCCGGTGACGCTGCTTAACTCATTGGAGACATACAGGCGTATCTTCTGCCGTTTTTCGACCTTAGCGGTGATATTCAGGCGAATACCGTACTCTTTATACTGCACGGTGACCGAGTCCTGATCTTTGACCATAATCGGAATTTCGCCGCCCACCAGGAAGCTGGCGGACTCTCCGGAAAGCACGGTGAGGTTCGGCTGCGCCAGCACCCGGGCAATAGCGTCATTTTTGACCGCGTTAATCAGGGTGCTGATATTTCCGGCGTCAAAACCGCGGCGGAAACCCAGCAGATTAAAGACCCCAGGACTGTTGGTGTTGATACCGTTATTTCCGCCGCCGTTGATGATGCTGTCCAGCGTCAGGCTGCTCCACTCGATGCCCAGGTTGTCGGTAAACTCTTTGCTGACTTCCACTACGGTCAGCTTGACGTTGACCTGGTTCGAGGACGGGAGCTGTAAGCGGTTAATGACGTTGTCATAGACTTTGGCGACCGCAAAACGGGTGTTTTCACTGCTCTCGTTGCCGCCGTTGCTTTTCCCGCCGCCATCTCCGGATCCCACCAGGCTGCCGACCAGCTGATAGACCCCGTCGCGGGTCTCTTCATCGGGCACGGTGCCGCTCAGGATCCACGTGGCTTTATCGGCATTCTGGAAGCGTTTCACCTCTACCGTACTGCCGGGATATTCACGCGCCACGCGCTGGCGGATATCGCTCAGAAAAGGGTCAACATCCACGCTGAGATTCATCAATATTTTCGCCTGTGCGCCATAGACCACCAGTTCGGTGCTGCCCAGCTTGCGGGCATACAACACGATATTTTTATCGTTGACGATTTTGTAATCGGCTACGGCCGGGTCTGACACAAACACCGTATTAACGGCGCTGGCGAAGCGCAGCGTTTTCGATTGCCCGGGTTTGAGATTGACCACCTCCGCCCAGGCCCCCAGGGAAAACGTGCAAAACACCAGCAGCACAAACAGCCTTTTAATGCAGTACAATCGTTGAGTCATGTTTTAAAATATCCCTGTATCCGGGGGTCCATGGTGTTATAAGCCACCTGACGTCAGGCGGCGATTTAGCCTCGAAGCTCGTTAATTTCTGAGGCGAGCTTTGCAGGAACGGGAGGTAGATTAAAAATCACGTCGTCGCTGACCGGCCATGCCGCCTCCAGCGATGGGAGCGCAATGGTCGATTTCCCCTCCGGGGAGGTTGCCGCCGGGAACAGGAGAACATTCGCCAGTTCACCGCCCAGCCCTTTCAGCATCTTGACCTCGCGATCCTGCAGCTCCACCACCAGCTGACTCCCCTTTTCCACCACGCTGACGCCGTTATTGACCACCGTTTTTGCCGGGCGAATCGCCAGCACCCGCTTATTACCCATCAGCGGTTTCAGACGGTTATAAAGCTGATTTTTTTCCCTGGACTGGTCGGCGCCCACTTCCAGGGTATCTTCATGTTTGGGGTATATCCGGCGATAGGAGAGATAAATATCCACGCCCTGCCCGGCCTTGACGTTATTTAATAAATAGTTGTCTGCTTTGTTTAACTCGAAGGTGTAGAGAATATTTCCCGGCTGTAAAAACAGACTCAGATACTCATCGCTGCCCGGCTCCACCAGTAATCCCGGCAAAATCCATGAATTCGCCGGCACCGTGTTTTTTAACGCCCAGTTATCGAGGCTTTTACCGACGAGATTAAACTGAGCGTCGCTACTGCCGACCTCAACCGTCATGGTTTTAATCTGAAAGTCCCCGGCCCGGAGTATTGTTCTGGCGTCCAAATCACGGGTAGCTATCGCCACGCTGATGGTCTGCTGCGGTTTTTTTTCTGGCTGACTGGCCTGCAGAGGAGCAGCCGTGCGGGATTGATTAAAATAGAAAAACAGCCCCAGAATACCGACAACGATCATCACCACATAAACCAGCAGACCGCCTCTTTTCATATTCATTGTTTTCCACTTTGCGTTGACAGTATCCATGCATCTGAAATTCACAAATACGGGCATTGCGTCCTGCTATGCCCGTATAAAAACCATTAATGAACGTTTAAAGTCTTAAAGACCCATAGACGTTTCTACCTTAGTTTGGATATCACCAAAGATTTTGTTGAGTAAAGTGTCGACGGTCCCATTCTCACCAAAGATCACGGCGACAACGGCGGCCACGCCAGCGATGACAATCGCGTACTCAACGGCGGTGACGCCTTTTTCATTACGTTTGAAATCATGAATGCATCCAGCAACACAGGTATAAGCAGCCAGATACTTGTCATAAACACGATTTAGCATTACCAGTTTCCTTATTTAACCATCATTCAATATTTAAATTTATATGTCGCCCAAAATATATTCACGAAAAGAATTAATCTTTCGCTCATTGATATTCTCCGGGCGACAGAAGAATAGCCTGTTAATTCTGTCGCCAGCTAATATTTATAATCGATCGATTTCAGTCTGGTTAATAGTCAAAAGCTATCATTTAACATATAACGATCGTTTTAATCGATCGTTATAGGCAAAAAATGAGTATAAGAGACAGACGAATCGCTTATAAATCAGGCGTTATGCGGCGGTATTTCTCGCAGCAAAATTGCAGCGGCTAGCGTTTATTTTTAGCGGGTGATTTCATAATAAACACACAATTCAACAACCATTACATTCGATAGAAATCAACATTTGGTATTTAGCGCTGGCTTTGACGTTAAATTCGCAGCTTAAGTACCCTTTCGGCAGGCGCGGGAGTGATTTATCGCTTACAATATATGGCGGATATTGATGCCTGCCACACATATAAATAACAAATAATTAAAACAAAGAAAACTCCTAAAATGATGAATAATAATGAACGAGCGAGCCGCAGAAATTAATCAAAGGGACGGCGCAATTACCGCCCTATCATCAACGGAGTCATCTTATAGAGAGCAGACAGATAAGCAAACTGAACGACTAACAATGAAATATACTGAGTTTTATACTTAATGCAGAATAAATGGCGAACAGACAGCCGTTCATTATAGGATGGGTATGTCGAAAGCACACGGGCCTTGCCTCAATGCGACAAAGCCCTCAATCATGCCAGCCCTTTAAATCGTCACCATGCCGCGCACCCCTTCCGCTTCCATATCCGCGCCCTTTCCATGCTGAATAATCGCCCCGCGCGACATCACCAGATAGCGATCCGCCAGCGCCGCGGCAAAGTCATAAAACTGCTCGACCAGCAGAATGGCCATATCGCCACGGTTCGCCAGTTGACGGATCACTTCGCCAATCTCTTTGATGACCGACGGCTGAATACCTTCCGTCGGTTCATCGAGGATCAGCAATTGTGGCCGGCTGGCCAGCGCGCGGCCAATGGCCAGCTGCTGCTGTTGACCGCCGGAGAGATCGCCGCCGCGCCGCTGTTTCATGGTTTTCAGCACCGGAAACAGCTGATAAATTTCTTCCGGTACCTGCCCAGCGTCCCTGGCCGGAAACCGCGACAGCCCCATCAGCAGATTCTCTTCCACCGTCAGGCGAGGAAAGATTTCACGCCCCTGCGGCACATAGGCGATACCGGCCTGTACCCGCTGGTGCGGTTTACGCTGGGTAATCGTTTTCTCCTGCCAGATGACTTCGCCGCTGCGTGCCGGAATCAGCCCCATCAGGCACTTCAGTAAGGTGGTTTTACCCACGCCATTGCGTCCCAGCAGACAGGTGACCTCGCCTTGCCGGGCCTCAAAATCAACCCCACGCAGAATATGGCTGCCGCCATAATATTGATGTAACTGATTAACCTGTAACATTCGCTCTCCTTAACGACCGAGATACACTTCAATCACCTGCTCATTCGCCTGCACCTCGCGCAGCGAGCCCTCTGCCAGCACCTGTCCCTGATGCAGCACCGTGACCCGGTCAGCGATAGTTTCGACGAACCCCATATCGTGCTCCACCACCATCAGGGAATGTTGCCCGGCGAGGGTGCGGAACAGCTCGGCGGTATACTCGGTTTCAGCATCGGTCATCCCGGCAGCGGGCTCATCCAGCAGCAACAGATGCGGCTCCTGAACCAGCAGCATGCCGATCTCGAGAAACTGTTTTTGCCCGTGAGAAAGCAGCCCCGCCGGGCGCGTACGTTCGCCATCAAGACGCAGCAGGCGCAAAATGTCGCTGATGCGGTCCTCCTGCTCGCCGTTCAGCCGCGCCCGCAGGCTGGCCCAGACCGACTTATCGCCTTTCAGCGCCAGCTCAAGGTTTTCAGCGACGGTCAGCGCCTCAAACACCGTCGGTTTCTGAAACTTGCGACCGATCCCCTGGCGGGCGATAGCGATAGGGTCAAGTCCGAGCAGGTCGATGGACTGGTCATAGCGCGCCCTGCCGCTCTGCGGCCGGGTTTTGCCAGTAATGACATCCATCAGCGTCGTTTTCCCGGCGCCGTTCGGCCCGATAATGCAGCGCAGTTCGCCCACGCCAATCTGCAATGAGAGATCCGTCAGCGCCTGGAAACCATCAAAATTGACGTTGATGTTCTCCAGCTCCAGTACCGGGTCGGTCTGCGCGCGAAAGCGGTCCGTAGGCTGCTGGCGGGTAAACAGTCCTTCATCCGGTAGCATTAGCGGTCTCCTTTGCGTAGCAGGCCAATAACCCCGCGAGGTAAAAACAGGGTCACAATGATAAAAATCAGACCAAGGAACAGCTGCCAGTACTCCGGCATCGTGACGGTGAACAGGCTCTTCGCCCCGTTCACCAGCCCGGCGCCAAGAACCGGACCAATTAAGGTGCCGCGTCCACCCAGCGCCACCCAAATAGCCGCTTCAATGGAGTTGGTCGGCGACATTTCGCTGGGGTTAATAATGCCCACCTGAGGCACGTACAGTGCGCCTGCCAGGCCACACAGCACCGCCGACAGCGTCCACACCAGCAGCTTAAATCCGCGCGGATCGTATCCGCAGAACATCAGCCGGTTTTCCGCATCACGCACCGCCGTCAGGATCCGGCCGAATTTACTCTGCGCCAGCAGATAACCGATCCCTAACGTCAGCAGCAGCAGTAAAACCGTGACCATAAATAGCGCTGCCCGCGTGGTGGTCGCGGTAACGGAATAGCCAAGCAGCGTGGTGAATCCGGTAAAACCGTTGTTGCCGCCAAAACCGGTTTCGTTACGGAAAAAGAGCAGCATGCCGGCGTAGGTCAACGCCTGGGTCATAATCGAGAAGTAGACACCTTTGATTTTAGAGCGGAAAGCAAACCAGCCGAAGACTAGCGCCAGCAGCCCCGGAACCAGCACCACCAGCAGCATCGCCCAGGCAAAGTGCTGCGTTCCCCACCAGAACCACGGCAGCTCGCTCCACGACAGAAAAGACATGAATGCCGGCAGACCGTCGCCCGCCGCCTGGCGCATCAGATACATCCCCATCGCATAGCCGCCGAGGGCGAAAAAGATGCCGTGGCCCAGCGACAGCATACCGGCGTAGCCCCAGACCAGATCCAACGCAACGGCGACAATCGCGTAACAGAGGATTTTACCGCTCAGGGTCAGCAGCCAGGTGGAGACCGCCAGCGGATGCGATTGCGGCAGCAGCGCCAGAAATGGCATACTCAGCAACCCCAGCACCAGGAGCACGCCGAGCCATTGCAGCGGCCGCGGCGCCTTACGCGCTAATGTTAAGGTAATTGGTTGGCTCATCAGTCAATAACCCTCCCTTTTAAGGCAAACAGCCCCTGCGGACGTTTCTGAATAAACAGGATGATCAGCACCAGGATCAGGATCTTGCCCAACACCGCCCCGAGCTGAGGTTCAAGGATTTTGTTGAAGATGCCGAGGCCAAAGGCGGCCACCACGCTCCCCGCCAGCTGGCCGACGCCGCCGAGCACCACCACCAGGAAGGAGTCGATGATATAACCTTGTCCCAGCTCCGGGCCGACGTTACCCAGCTGCGACAGCGCCACGCCCCCCAGCCCGGCGATACCCGAACCGAGACCAAACGCCAGCATATCCACGCGCCCGGTCGGCACGCCGCAGCAGGCCGCCATCGCCCGGTTCTGCGTCACCGCCCGTACGTTCATGCCTAAGCGGGTTTTATTGAGAATTAACCAGGTGAAGAACAGCACCAGCAGCACAAAGCCCAGCACCGCCAGGCGGTTCCACGGCAGGATCAGGTTCGGCAAAACCTGCAGACCGCCGGAGAGCCAGGCCGGGTTGGCCACTTCCAGGTTCTGGGCGCCGAACAGCATGCGCACCAGTTGGATCAGCATCAGGCTAATCCCCCAGGTAGCCAGCAGCGTCTCCAGCGGCCGGCCGTAGAGATGACGAATGATAGTGCGTTCCAGCGCCATGCCGATGCCGCCGGTTATCAGGAAGGCGACCGGCAGCGCGACCAGCGGATAAAAAGCCAGCCACTGCGGCGCCAGCTGGGCCAGCGCCTGCTGCACCAGCCAGCAGCTGTAGGCGCCGATCATCAGCATCTCGCCGTGCGCCATATTGATGACGCCCAGCAACCCGTAGGTGATGGCCAGCCCCAGCGCCGCCAGCAGCAGAACCGACCCCAGCGACAGCCCCATAAACGCCTGGCCGAGAATATCGCCGAGCAGCAGACGCTGTTTAATCTGACTCAGGCTGTTTGCCGCCGCAGCGCGCACGCGGGCGTCAGGCTCATGCTGAAGATCGGTATAGGGAATCAGCAGCGCCTGGGTATCCGGATCCACCGAGTGGCCGAGCTGCTCAACGGCAGCCAGCCGTCTGGCGCTGTCCGGGCTGGCAAGCTGCAGACGGGCCAGCGCAATGTCCAGCTGCGTTTTCACGCCCTCATCGGTTTCAACCGCCAACCGTTGTTGCAACAGCCCCGCCATTTCCGGCGTAGCCTCCCGCTGTAGCGTTCTGACGGCGGCCGCTCTTTCCGTGACACTGTCACTGACAAGCAGATGGGTGGCCAGCGCCCCGGCGACCAGATTACGCAGGCGGTTGGTGAGGCGAACCGGTTTTGTCGCCCCTTGTGGAGAGTGCGCGGCTCCCAGCGCCTGCTGCTGGCTGAAGGCGTGGCCACTGTCGTCCGCCACCAGAGTTTCCGCTTTCAGCGCCCGCAGCAGCGGCAGTCGCTGGGCGTCCGGCGCGGCAGCCCACTGTTCCAGCAGGCGCGCCTGCTGGGTGCGGTTGGCCGCCACAAAATCATCCGCGTCCGCTGCCTGCGCCCGCCACGGCACGATCATCACCAGTAGCGCGAGGTAATACCCCACTATGCGCCATGTGCTCATGAGTATCTCCTTGTGTCATTTCCCCGTTAACGCTAACGAGGGTCGCGCGGGATTCCGGGATATCCCCGGTGGCGCTGGCGCTTACCGGGGCGACTTATGTCGCCCGGGCAACGCATGCGCACCCGGGAGAGAGGCGCTTAATTCGCGGCAGTTTTTATTGGATGATCGGGTTTCTTATCGTTGCCCGCGATCCACGGGCTCCACGGCTGGGCGCGCACCGGCTTATCGGTCTGCCAGACGACGTTGAACTGCCCGTTGCTTTCGATTTCGCCAATCATCACCGGTTTGTGCAGATGGTGATTAGTCGCGTCCATGGTCAGAGTAAAGCCCGAAGGGGCGTTGAAGGTCTGGCCGGCCATCGCTGCCCGCACCTTATCGACATCGGTGGTCCCCGCCTTGGTTACCGCCTGGGCCCACATGTGCAGCCCAACCCAGGTGGCTTCCATCGGATCGTTAGTCACCACGGTGTCGGCGTTTGGCAACTTGTGGGCTTTGGCATAGGCACGGTAATCCGCCACGAACTGTTTGTTGGTCGGATTATCGACCGACTCAAAGTAGTTCCACGCCGCCAGGTTCCCCACCAGCGGTTTGGTATCAATACCGCGCAGCTCCTCTTCACCGACCGAGAAGGCCACCACCGGCACATCGGTGGCCTTCAGCCCCTGGTTGGCCAGCTCTTTATAAAACGGGACGTTGGAGTCGCCGTTGATGGTAGAAACCACCGCCGTTTTACCGCCGGCGGAGAATTTCTTAATGTTGGCCACAATGGTCTGGTAATCGCTGTAACCGAACGGGGTATAGACCTCTTCGATGTCCTTATCCTGGATCCCTTTTGCATGCAGGAAGGCGCGCAGAATTTTGTTGGTGGTCCGCGGATAGACGTAATCGGTGCCCAGCAGGAAGAAGCGTTTCGCCCCGCCGCCATCTTCACTCAGCAGGTATTCCACCGCCGGGATCGCCTGCTGATTCGGCGCCGCGCCGGTATAGAAGACGTTTGGCGACATCTCTTCGCCTTCGTACTGTACCGGATAGAACAGCAGGCCGTTCAGCTCTTCAAAAACCGGCAGAACCGATTTTCGTGAGACCGATGTCCAGCAGCCAAAGACCGCCGCCACCTTGTCCTGGGTTAGCAGCTGACGGGCTTTTTCCGCGAACAGCGGCCAGTTTGACGCGGGATCGACAACCACCGGCTCGAGCTTTTTCCCCAGCACGCCGCCTTTAGCGTTAATGTCGTCAATCGCCATCAGCGCCACGTCTTTCAACGGGGTTTCGGAAATCGCCATGGTCCCGGAGAGCGAATGCATAATCCCGACTTTAATGGTGTCGGCGGCATAAACCTGGAAAGAGTAGCCCATGAGAACGGTAGAGGCGGAGAGTGCGAAAGCTTTTAATAATGTTCGACGCTGCATGATTCACTCCTGAAAATCGCAAAAACGAAAAATGAATGAACGACTATCCGGAAGTGATAAGGCAAAAACGGTGCCAGGTTATCTGACGGCGGGAAAGCGCGCGACGGCGCGGCAGGAGAGAAACAGACAGGCAGCGTTGCCTCAAAACGGTGCAACGCTGCGCTATGAAGAGCGGTTACCAGACCTGAGCGGCGATCCCGGTGACCAGGCGGACTTTATCCCACTGCTGGGGTTCCGTCAGCGCGTTCCCCTCCTCGGTCGAGGCGAAGCCACACTGCGGGCTGAGGCAAATCTGCTGCAGAGCAACATACTGCGCGGCCTCCTGCAGACGCGCTTTCACTCCCTCCGGGTTTTCCAGCTCGCCGTTTTTGGTGGTGATTAATCCCAGCACGACCTGCTGCTTGCCCGGACGGATAAAGCGCAGCGGGGCGAAATCGCCGGAGCGGTCATTATCATACTCGAGGAAGAACGCATCGACGTTGACCCCGCCAAACAGCACCTCGGCAACCGGCTCATAGCCGCCTTCCGAGATCCAGGTGGAACGGAAGTTCCCGCGACAAACGTGCAGGCCGATGGTCAAATCGTCCGGTTTGCCTTCCAGAGCCTTATTCAGCACCCGGGCGTACGTTTTGGCCAGCTCGTCAGGATCGTCGCCGCGATCGCGCACCTGCTGACGTTGTTCATCGGAACACAGATAGGCCCAGACGGTATCATCGAGCTGCAGATAGCGGCAGCCGGCATCATAGAAGGCGCGAATGGCATCTCGCCAGGTGGTCGCCAGATCGTCGAAATAGTCGGCGAGGTCCGGATAAACCGTGGCATCAATATCTTTACGCCCGCCGCGGAAATGGAGCACGCTCGGGCTTGGAATGGTCATCTTCGGCTGCGCTTCGCCGCTGACGCTTTTCAGATAACGAAAATCTTCCAGCATCGGATGATCGCCAAACGCCAGTTTACCGATGACGCGAACGCCGTGAGCTTTGGTCTGCACGCCGTTGAACTGGATCCCTTTGTCGGAATCGTAGCGTTCAACGCCTTCTAAACCATCGAAGAAATCGAAGTGCCACCACGCGCGGCGAAATTCGCCGTCTGTCACCACGTGCAGCCCGCAATCACACTGCTGCCTGACCAGCTGGCGGATAGCATCATTTTCAATCTGGCGCAGCTGTTGTGCATCGATGGCGCCTTCGGCAAGCTGCTGACGCGCGACCTTTATTGCCTCTGGACGTAAAAAACTGCCGACGATATCTGCGCGGAACGGGGCCTGTTGACGTTGCATGGTGTCTCCTTAGCGGTAAGCACAATTAGTTGCCTGCCGTGATAGTTCATTATTTGAATTTTAGACTTCTGGATGGCTATATGTCCAGATACTGTCATGCACTGCCGTCAGCGGCAAACGAGAAAAATTCATCGGACATGAAATAAATTCATTTAGCGGCCGGCTACCCGCAGAACCGGCCGCAGTGAGTTAGTCGGCGAAAGGCAGCCCCTCGTCCTGCCAGCCGGTGAGGCCGCCGAGCATCATTTTGACCGGACGCCCCAGTTCAGCCAGCTTGAGAGCGGCAATATCCGCACCGTTGCAGTGGGGGCCGGCGCAATAGACGACGAACAGCGTCTCAGCTGGCCACGCGCTCATGCGGCCGGCATCGATCAGGCGATGCGGCAAATGCAGCGCTCCAGGCAGATGCCGTCGGGCAAAGGTCTCCGCACTGCCGACGACGTGCAGCAGTACAAAATCGCACGCCCCGTCGCGCATCGCGCTGTAGACATCCGCGCAGTCGGTTTCAAAACTCAGTTTATGCCGGAACCAGGCGGCAGCGTCGGCGCAAGCGGCGGGGGTAAAAGCGGTTACAACACTCATGGCGTATTCTCCTTGTCTGTGGTACCACTAATTTAATGAATCCGCTCACTTATCCTCTGCCGGCAACCATGACAGAAAACGTTGAAATCCTGACAAATCCTCCCGTGACGTTGTCACACCATAAGGTCGTTGTGCTGGCCTACGATGGCCTGTGCACCTTTGAGTTTGGTATCGCGGTGGAGATCTTTGGTCTTCCCCGCCCGGAAATGGGCGATCGCTGGTACCAGTTCGCGGTCGCCGCCGTCGATGACGGTGAGCTACGGGCTACCGGTGGTATCCGGCTGATGACCGACGGCGGCATGAATTTGCTTCAGGATGCGCAGACTATCGTGGTTCCCGGCTGGCGCGGAATCGATGCCCCGGTCCCGGCGGCGCTGTGCGATGCCTTAGCCGCCGCCCATGCGCGCGGCTGTCGGATTATCTCAATCTGCTCCGGCGTATTTGTTCTCGCGGCGGCCGGGTTACTCAATGGCCGCAGAGCGACAACGCACTGGCGATACACGGAGAATCTGCGCCAGCGCTTCCCGCTGATTGATGTGGTCGCCGATGTGTTGTACGTGGGTTCTGACGGCATGATGACCTCCGCGGGCAGTGCCGCCGGCATCGACCTGTGCCTGCACCTTGTGCGTGAGGATTATGGGATTGACGCCGCCAATACCGTGGCCAGACGACTGGTTGTCTCTCCGCATCGCGACGGCGCGCAGGCGCAGCAGGTTGTCCGCCCTGTCGCCCAAACGCGGGAAAGCCAGCGCCTGGGGCTGGTGTTTGATTATCTGCATCAGCATCTTGCCGCCAGCCATACCGTGGCGTCGCTGGCGCAACAGGCGGGGATGAGTCCTCGCACCTTTTTACGCCGTTTTCAGGCGGCGACCGGTAAGACCCCTGCGCGCTGGCTGCTGGATGAGCGGTTGCAGCGCGCGCAGCAGCATCTGACCCATAGCCGCATCAGCATCGATAAAATCGCCGAACTCAGCGGTTTCGCCGATGCCGGCACCCTGCGCCACCATTTTCGCCAGCAGTTCGCTATCAGCCCATCCGCATACCGGAAGAAGTTTTCTGCCGCTGCGGTTGTAAAATCGTAGCAGGCGGTCACAATGGTTTGCCGATCGCTGTCATTACGCAAGGAGCCTGTCAGATGAAAAAAGAGTGTCGAGTCGTTCTGTACAAAGAGGGAATTCTGGGGAGCATGTTTTTTGGCGAAGCGAAAGCTGACCCGGAGAAAATGAGCCGTTTTCTCAATGAGTTCACCCTGCAGGGCTGGGAAGTCAAAACGATGTCCGTGGAGCGCCGCAGAACCGGACTGTTCTGGTCGCGCGAGGCCTATCTGTTCGTCCTTGAACGGCCACTCTAACCCCTCACCGCACTATTTATTTCACGCTGAAAAAGTTTTCCTGGTTAATTATTTGTTTAGGTTGACCAGGTTATTCTTTATGCAACAACCGTACACCACGTTCAATAAGGACTACTTAGCGCACACTAATCAATGATGGAGGTTAATCATGCTGGGAAATATGCATGTATTTATGGCAGTACTGGGAACAATTCTGTTCTTTGGTTTTCTTGCCGCGTATCTAAGCCACAAATGGGATGACTGATGAACGACGATAATCCCCACCCGTAACCGCCCCCTGCTGCTGATTGCACCAGGGGGCGTTCCGCTTTTAGCTTCCCGATCATAGCTTTCGCTTCATTATGAGAAATTCACGCCTTCCGCTATGCCTGGGGCCCCGATTGCAATGAAGGATCGTCACTTTACATTCATACAGCGGGTGTAGATTATTCAGCATTATTCGCGATATCGGATTCCTTGCCAGTGAAAACCTATATAGCTATTCCGTTGCTAGCCTTTTTTCTCACATGCATCGCCGGACTATTTTTAAACAGACCCTCCTCGCGGATTATTCAAGATAAATGCATGTCGTTCGATGGCGTAATGGCATCGTGCATGACAAAGCACTACAGCCCCCATCACCGCTTCTCTTAGAGGGACATCGGTATTGAGCCCCCCTCGCTGCGAACCAGCAGAAATACCACTCAGGTCAACACATCGCTTTGATGGCCTCGCGGCCAGGTTTTACGCATGGAATATTCCGGTTTAAGGTGTGTAGCGAAAGGGAATTATTGATTCTCCATAAAATATTCACATTTTTGGTTTGCAATTGAGGCTCGCCAGTTCAGGAGCTATTATGAAAAAAATTATCCTTGTCATTTTTGTGCTCTGCGCAGCCGTGTCTCTTTCCGGATGCATCCTTCCGCCTGGAGGCCCCGGAGGAGGACCCGGCGGTGGTCCTGGCGCTGGACACTTTCATGGGCCAGACCTCCGTTAAGGTGTTTATTACAGCGATTAAAACAGCCACCGGAAGGTGGCCTTTTTAACCGCAACAAAGGCTATCAACTGAATGTGAAAACCGGCGACATCAAGTCTGACTTCTCCCGGGAATGAGGGGCTAAAAGTGTCAGAAGGCCTATGGGTTTATCAGGAAATGACCCGGGGCGGTATCAGCGGTTGCTTCAACAGAATGTTTGCGCCGATCGCCAGCGCCAGATAAAACGTCAACCCGCTGATATTGTGTTTTATTATAAAAAAGTGAGAGTTATACGTTATTTAACTATTATGACGCCGCTGGCTCGCAGAATAGACCCCTCTTAACCGCTAAAAAGTGTGACATTGATCAAACTCAACAACATAGCAGGCTCAAAGGCGTATTTATATTACGTCCGTTACCAGGGCCCGGCCTTGTACACAATACGGTTTTTTTGATGCACAGAGAGAAAGAGGAGAAATACCCATGGTCACTTATGATCGTAACCGCAATCCTATTACCAACGGAAGCCAGGTGATGATTAATGGGACAGGTAAAACGGGTAAAATTGTTGCTATCCACTCCAATGGGCTCACACCCGCCCAATTACGTCGCAGCAAAACCATTGAAGTTGAAGGGAATGAAGGTAAGTTCGAACCCGTTGAACTGATCCGTCTTGGCCTACACTAAAGACGGCAATGCCGCTGCGGCACCGGCAACTCAATATCTGGCAAGCTCATGCAGAACAGATATTCAGCGAACAGTACCGGAACGGCATTTTTGTCCCCTGCCTGACTTGCCGATATCACCTTCTGTCTGGCACGCATTCAGCAACGCGGCCTCATCACGGCTCACATTTCCAGAGAGTATTTTGTACTCCACTCCCCTTCGGCAAATTCGGGTTCATATTTGCACTATGGAGATAGACTGCTTTTGATTTTCCATACTGCTGACAGGCTTTAACGGCCGTAGAATGCAAACTATCGAGACCGTTCCACGCATCAGCCTGAATGCTGACCTTGTCACCATCGTTATACTGGACTGCTGCGCACCCTGATAGCGTTCCTGTGAGTACAATACCCAACACCGCCTTCATACCTTTCATTAAGTTCCCCCACATTAATGCCGGGGATTATAGTTTAAGCAGTCACGCGCGTCAGGCATATTTCGGGCAAACATCGTTTACGAGAGATATCTCAATAGACTGCACAGATTGACCAAAAGAGCGTCTTCCAACAGCCCTGTCCCAGGCATGCCCCCTGCAGCATTCGATCTGTTTGCGACCGACGGCCTCAGGTATTAAGACCAGAGGCCGCCCGGACGTGAGGGAATATCAATTACCTGTTCTTGTCTACGGGCTGGCGCATACGGTAAACACGCAGAGCATCGACCACCAGTGAAAATGCGGGAGAAACTTGTTTTCGGCTGGGGTAATACAGATAGTAGCCAGGGAAAGGCTGACACCAGGTTTCCAGCACCCGGATCAACCGACCTTCTTCAATATGCGCACCAAACTCTTCCTCAGGTAAAAATGCGATGCCTAATCCGGCCAGGGCGGCGGTGACAATATGTTCTGATGTGTTGAACGTCACCTGCCCGCTCACCCGAACGTTCAAATCACCACCTTCCTGATCAAAATCCCAGACATACAGTCCCCCGGACTTGACCATTCTCTGGTTTATACAGCAGTGTTGCGTCAGTTCATGTGGAGTTTGCGGAATCGGGTAGCGTGAAAAATACGCCGGCGAAGCCACGGCCGCCATGCGTAATTCCGGGCCAATCGGTATCGCAATCATATCCTTATCAATGGTGTCGCCCAGACGCACTCCCGCGTCAAAACGGTCGGCAACGATATCGCGGAAACCGTGATTAGCATCGAACTCAATATGAATATCCGGGTATTCACGCAGAAGCGGCGTCAGTTTGGGTAATAAAGTGGTACGTAATACATCCGGCCCGCAGGTGATTCGTACCGTACCGGCAGGTTTGTCACGCAGTTCCGTGAGCATATCCAGTTCAGCTTCAATTTCATCAAAACGGTTGCCGATGGCCTGCAGCAGCCGCTCTCCGGCCGCGGTTGGCGACACGCTGCGGGTGGTTCGGGTGAGGAGACGAATTTGCATGCGCTCCTCCAGTGCGGAAATCGCCTGACTGAGTGCGGGTTGCGTCACGCCGAGATGCGCCGCCGCTCGGGTAAAGCTCCCTTCGCGGGCAATGGTGACAAAATAAAGAAGGTCATTCAGGTTGCGCTTCATTCGCCTGACACTCCCAATTAATAACTCTGGCTTATAAGCCCATTAAGTATTCATTAGCTAGTCAGGCTACACCAGCCGTGTAAAACTTTCAGCCATTGATAATCATAAACAGCATGTTTATGCGTGCGTTTTTTGTCGTTATTCCCGTGAATAGCGTCCGGCCCCGGCTTGTCTGAATTTAGCCGGGTCGATATTCAGAGGTAGTCGTTTATGTCCACACTCCGTCATGAAAATCCACATTACGAACAGCACGCATACTGGAGCGGTGTGCTGGCGATGACGCTCTGCGTCTTTGTGCTTATCGCCTCAGAATTTATGCCTGTCAGCCTGCTGACGCCTGTCGCGGCCGATCTCAGAGTCAGTGAAGGACTGGCTGGACAGGGGATCGCCATTTCCGGGGCGCTGGCGGTATTGACCAGCCTGTCTCTTTCGACTCTTGCCGGAAATCTGCATCGTAAATATCTGCTGCTGGGCATGACGGCATTAATGGCTTTATCGGCAACAATGGTCGCCCTGTCTCCCTGCTACCTGATTTATATGGCCGGTCGCGCCCTGATTGGTATTGCGATCGGTGGGTTCTGGTCGATGTCTGCCGCCACGGCGCTTCGTCTGGTGCCACGGCATCGGGTCCCTCACGCATTAGCTATTTTCAATGGCGGTAACGCTCTGGCAACCGTTATCGCGGCACCGCTCGGCAGTTATCTCGGTGCCGTCATGGGCTGGCGCGGAGCGTTCCTCTGCCTTGTTCCGGTCGCGATCGTCGCCTTCATCTGGCAGTGCTTCAGCCTCCCCGCGATGGCACCCGACAACAACAGGCGGCCTGGGCGTTCTACTTTTCATCTGCTCTCCCGTCCCGTTGTTGCAGTTGGCCTGCTCGCCTGCGGGCTGTTCTTTATGGGGCAGTTCTCATTATTCACCTACGTACGGCCGTTTCTTGAAACCGTCACCCGGGTGGATATCAGCACCTTATCTCTCATTTTACTGACCATCGGGATAGCCGGTTTTATTGGCACGCTGGCGATCAGTCATTTTTTAAAGAGGGGCCTCTATTCGACGCTTGCAGCCATCTCTTCACTCATGGCTGTCGTCGCCGTAACGCTCATACTCACGGGCCAACACCTCGGGTTTGTCGTGCCGCTACTGGGGTTCTGGGGACTGATGGCGACAGCTGCGCCGACCGGATGGTGGGCCTGGATAGCGCGTACGCTGCCTGATGATGCCGAAGCCGGCGGCGGACTGATGGTTGCGGTTATCCAGCTTTCTATCGCCCTGGGTTCCACGCTTGGCGGTCTGACGTTTGATCACACCGGCTGGCAAAGCACTTTTGCTCTTAGCGGCGGGCTGCTGATTGTCGCAGCAGGGTTAACCATTCTGACATCACGTCAAACACACCACTGACAATTAAGGATAAACTCCATGAAAAATATGACTCTGGCGCTGGGGCTGTTAATCAGCTCGTTTGCCGCCACTGCGGCGGATATGACAAAAGGCGCCGACAACTTTTATAAAAGCGATAAGGTTATCCAGCAAAAGGTGACCTTTAAAAACCAGTACCAGATGAACGTTGTGGGCAATTTGTTTATTCCGCAAACCCTGAATCAGAATGCGAAAAACCCGGCGATCGTCGTCGGGCATCCGATGGGTGCGGTAAAAGAGCAAAGCGCGAATCTGTATGCGCAAAAACTGGCGGACCAGGGCTTTGTAACGCTGGCGATTGATCTCTCCTTTTGGGGGGAAAGTGCAGGTGAACCGGGTCATCTGATTTCGCCGGAAATTTATGCTGATGACTTCAGCGCGGCTGTGGATTACCTCAGTACCCAGCCGTACGTTGATCCTGAGAATATCGGTGTGCTAGGGATTTGCGGCAGCGGCAGCTTTGTTATCAGTGCGGCCAAAATTGACCCCCGTATGAAAGCGATTGCCACTGTCAGCATGTATGACATGGGAGCGGCTTTCCGCAATGGCCTGAATCATTCCCAGACGCCAGAGCAGCGTCAGGACTTTATCCAGTCGGCCATCGAACAGCGAATGGCCGAATTTAAAGGCGCAGCGAAGGCGTACATTCCGGGGACCGTAAACCAACTGGATGATTCAACACCGGCCATACAGCGTGAGTTTTTTGATTTCTACCGTACAGCGCGAGGCGGTTATACCCCGCAGGGTGAGCAACAAGAGCTGACCACCAAACCTCTGTTAAGCAGCATCGGCAAATTTATGAACTTCTATCCGTTCAACGATATTGAAACCATTGCGCCGCGCCCGATGCTGTTTATTACCGGCGCCAATGCGCATTCCAAAGAGTTTAGCGAGGATGCTTACAAACGCGCCGCTCAACCGAAAGAGCTCTATGTCGTTGCTGGCGCAGGCCATGTCGACCTGTATGACCGCACTGACCTGATCCCTTTTGCGAAGCTGACGTCATTCTTTAAAAGCAATCTGAAATAGTGATACCCGCCGCTCCCGTAAAGGGGGCGGCAAATTGACCTTCCCGGGGGGTAAGCGTTGCAGCGTATTGCGGTGCCTGCACAATCAGCGAGCAGGATTCGAAGCCTGCCCCGGCAGCATCAACGACATAATGTGCCAGGGTCTGTGGCAAGCTTCGGCCTCAGTGGTGAGGCCGTTTTCTGCAACGTGTCCGTGTAGCTGCGGACTTATCGGCCATTTGGCTTCATTAGCGGACAGACAAAGCAAAACGGTTTTCAAGCGCATGCGCAATTTCAGCTTCTGTCAGCAACTGCTTTTCTACCCTGTCTGCAGTAATGGTCTTCAGCATATTGCCGAGCAGAATAAAGCGCCCCTCGGGTCGATGCTGGATGACCAGCAGCTTTTGTACAAAGACCGCGTCGGGGTGCGTGGAGTTAAGGTAATTGGCCGGAACAAAATCAATCCACTCCTGAGGCGACAGGTCAAAACCGTATTGATCGCACCAGTTTCCCTCAACCCTGGCCTGAAGCAGATAGTATCCACTCGCATCACGACTAAGCCGGAACGTATCAAAATCCTGAATGATGTCCGTATCAAGTTCGTCTAAGGCCAGCGGCGCGCGGATACCGTAGCTACCAAACCCAAGGTCGCAAAGCCATTGACGACCATCAACTTCGGCGATGACCGCCATATGCGTTTTAGGCCGGCGCGCGGGGTAGAACATTGGCCGTGCCGCAACAAAACGGTAGGTTATACCCAGCGTCTGCAGCGCCATCGTAAACAGCCCGTTGAGTTCATAGCAGTAGCCGCCCCGTCTCTGCTGTAATAACTTGTCGGCAATATCATCAGGTGCCATCGAAACGATTTTACCTGCCTGTACGTCCAGATTTTCAAAGGGGATCGCAAAGAGCTGGTGACGCATGAGCGCATGTAGCGTCGCGGTATTAGCCGCCGCAGGTCCG
Organism: Klebsiella sp. YJ; assembly: GCF_002108615.1. Lineage (NCBI taxonomy): Bacteria > Pseudomonadati > Pseudomonadota > Gammaproteobacteria > Enterobacterales > Enterobacteriaceae > Klebsiella > Klebsiella sp. YJ. The sequence goes on along the minus strand of NZ_MTEG01000008.1, from coordinate 127,958 downwards.
CTATAGCCTATGCGCCGGAAGTAGAGGGAAAGGTCGAAATTGTCGCTGTGCATGTGACTACCCTGGCTGGTTTGTGTGGCACACACTATAGATGGCGCCTCGTATCGCCTGTATAGTCAGATTTATCAAAAATCAGACTATACAGATTACGATGTCCGAGCCATCCCCGCCGACTCCCCACTACCGCCGAATAGCCGAAATGCTGCGGCTGACTCTGACTTCAGGCGCTTTGCGAACGGGAGATCGGATTATCTCCGCGCGTAAACTGGCCGAGCGCGAGCAGGTCAGTCTCCCCACGGCGCTGGAAGCACTACGTTGCCTGGAGGCGGAAGGTCTGATTATCGCGCGCCCACGTTCAGGTTACTTTGTCCGCCAGATAATTCCCGCCGGGGAGACGCAGAGCACCGCTTCTGTCCCCGTACCCGTGCCGGTGACCATGTCCGCCATTGCCAGATCCCTGTTCGGGAGCGCGGAGGCGCGCCTGGTCCCGCTTGGCGCCGCGCTACCCGATCCCGCCTGGCTTCCCGTAGATACTCTGCACAGGGCATTGCAGACGGCAGGTCGTCGGCTTGATGCGCGCGGGCAGAGCTACAGCCTGCCCCCGGGAAGAGCAGACCTGCGCAGAAAGATTGCCGCACGTGCGGCACAATGGGGGGCTCTTTTTGGCGCGGATGACCTTATCATCACCGCAGGCGCTACCCAGGCGCTGCGTCTGGCTCTTCGCGCCGTGTGCCGGCCGGGCGATGCCGTGGCGATTGAGCAGCCGGCCTACTTCGGCACGCTCCTGCTGCTGGAGGATCTGGGGCTGAAGGCATTACAGATCCCCACTGATCCTGTTGAAGGGTTACTGTTAGCGCCACTTGAAGAAGCCATTCAGCGCCACCGTCCTGCAGCCGTTCTTGCCTCACCCACGGTGCAGAATCCGTCAGGAGCCAGTATGCCCGTCGCCCGCAAGCGGGATCTGGTGGCTCTGCTTGCCAGTAAGGGCATCCCTTTAATTGAGGACGATGTGTATGGCGATCTGGCCGGTGATGCGCAGCGTCCGCCTGCGTGTAAAGCCTTCGACAGGTGCGGAAATGTTATTTATTGCAGCTCGCTGTCTAAAACCCTGGCGCCGGGCTGGAGAATTGGCTGGATTGCAGCCGGACGCTATCACTCAACGGTATTGCAGGCCCGAATGGCCGGAGAGTGGGCCGGCGCGCCGCTGATTGAAGCCGCGGCGAACGAGATCCTGGCCAGCGGTGATTATGACAGGCATCTGCGGCACCTGAAGCTCCACATTGCGCAAGGGATACAGGCTATCATCGCAAAGGTTGAAACAAGCTTCCCACCGGGCACGCGGGTCGCCGCCCCGGAAGCCGGTTTTCTGATTTGGGTAACACTCCCGTCACAGATAGATGCGCTGGAGGTACATCGTCGCGCACTCGCCCTTGGCATTGGTGTCAGTCCGGGCCCGTTGTTTTCCCCGGGGGCGGCAGAACTGAAAAACTTCCTGCGCTTGAACGGTGCGAATGAACCCACCCGCCATCTGTTGAATGCCGTGGAACAACTCGGTCTTTTGTGCCATGAGTTGGCCGCGGGACATTGACAGCGGAAGTGTTCTGCAGTCAGCGAATCCATCCTGTGAAGGCGCCAGAGGCTAAATGCTTGCTCGGTTCACGATACCAGCCTTGTGCCGGGGGCGGACGTTAGCGAGAGGTCTCCATTAACCTGATGAAGACAAATTCAGCCGCTCGTAAGACGCTTTGCCCTGTCTGCCCTGTCTGCCCTGTGCAGCTTTCGCCGATAAAAAAGCCCCGCATTTGCGGGGCCTCAGAGTAAACAGGTTAGCGTTAGTCAAAAACACCATTAATAATTGATGTCACGATTGCCGTACTTAATGCGACCAGCACCAAATCATCGCCAACCGCACGCCATTCATATCCTGGGTAATACGGTAAATCGTTAATCATGGATGCCGGGAGCGTTTTCTTCGCAATCCCCGGAGGCAACGGTTTGCCGCGGACTAAATTCTTCGCGATACCCGGGGGGAGCGCCTTATAACCCACCAGACCATAATTGACTGCCAGGGAGCGCGCCCGCGAGAAGCTGATATCGGAGTCAACGTGGTCTGGTTTTCCGTAGTTCTTGCGGTTGCCATGATCCTCACCAGACTTCCCATTCCCCTGGCCTTTGTTGCTATGGTCTGCGCTGTTGCCATGATTGCCGCTGTTCCCGTGGTTACTCCCCCCATTGCCATGCCCACCGCCATTTCCATTTCCTGGGTTTGCATAAACCGGTGCAGCAACAACGACAAGCGATATAACCGCCGCAAGTGCAGTTTTGAGAGTGCGACGCTTAAACATGATGACGGTTCCTTAAGATTACGTGGACACTTTAAACATATGACAAAGCTATACCCTTAACAATTTCATGTTTTCTTATTTTTGGCAGATGTTGCAACCCGCATCATCTCCCATCGTGCCTTCAGAGAATGAACCGGCATCATTCACCGGAAAGAAAAGTTCAGCATTCCAGATGGCCGCCAGGTAAAGTCCTGACGGCGGTTTTAGTGCCGGGAGAACGGTTATTTGAGAAATACAGTACAAGACATCGGCATTTGTCGGGCACAATAATGCAGCCGCTCTCTCGCTAACATGATTATTCCGTCACCGGGTTATTCCTTTGACTGCGGACTTTGAGGAAAATATGCAGTAATCCCATTGCGCCGTGGGCCCAGAAATAAGTCTCAATGAATACGGTCAGGAATCTATGCAAGCCCAGGACATCATGTGCCAGCGCAGAGGATGGACCAAACGCGGTATTCAGCACAAACCAGAGCCCGCCACACAAAGCCACGCCCAGCAGTGCCAGAACACCCAGTCCCTGAATGGATGCCGCCACTCCCCCGGCATGCGCGTCAGGTAGACGCAATGCAATCAGCGTCTTGAGATCGGCAGCCATGCCGCGAAAATCGAGCTTCAGCCAGGCAAAATAGTAATGAAAACCACGCTGTGTCAGCATCCAGATAAGCATCACAATACCCAGAGCAATCAATGTAAATCCAGAGATAACATGAAACCATGTCATGAACCCAGCCAGGTTAACGTCGCCGAGGGCCTCGCTTTCAGTAAAATCAGAGTTAATAATCTGCAATAAAACCAATACCGCTACGCTGATATGTAGCGCACGAAAAAAAGGGGTGTCGCGGTGAGGAAGTGCATTACATAACCGGTCTTTCATCATTTAACCATGTTGTTTACGGGAAGGTTGATTTCATCAGTATCGTTGCGGTTAATTAACGAAACCTTAAAACCACACTGAAGTTATCAATTTATTCCATTTCAGGATCCGCGGGACGCGCCTGCGGTTGTTCGCGAACACCGGTGGCCGACGGGTGCCTGGAGTCGACGCCAAAGCGGTCGCGGAAAGAGGCATTTGACGTCGTCGCGAACGCTGAAATAACGCCGTTCGGCGGCATGACCGGAGCCTGATATCATCTGCGCGATAGCAGCGACCGCGCAGGGCTACGCGGCCGTAGTCATTTAACATTTACCCGGCAATGATTCATAGTATATTGGGACTATCCTCTCTTTTCAGGTCTCCTTCATGTCTTACTCCATCGGTGAATTTGCCCGGCTTTGCGGGATTAACCCCACCACGCTTCGCGCCTGGCAGCGTCGATATGGTCTGCTCAAACCGCGGCGTACAGAGGGTGGACACCGTCTGTACAGCGATGATGATGTTCAGCAGGCGCTCAAAATTCTCGACTGGATTCAAAAAGGCGTTCCCGTCAGCCAGGTGAAACCTCTGCTGGATAGCCCCGTCACGAGGCGTACTGACAACTGGTTAAACCTGCAGGAAACCATGCTGCAGCGGCTGAAGGAGGGTAAAATCGACGCCCTGCGCCAGCTCATCTACGATTCAGGCCGCGAGTCCCCTCGCCCGGAGCTGGTAACGAAAGTATTGCGTCCGCTACGCGGTAAACTGTCTGCCCGCATCCCGACGGTGATGACGCTGCGCGAAATCCTCGACGGGATTATTATCGCCTATACCTCGTTTTGCCTCGAAGGCGACAAAAAAGCGCCGGGAGATAACTGGCTGATAACCGGCTGGCATCTCTCCGACTCCTGCGAAATCTGGCTGGAGGCCCTCGCCCGTAGCGGCCAGGGCCAGCGTATCGATCTCCTTCCCGTCCCGCCGGCGGCTCTGGCGCCCGAGGTTTTCCCGCAGCGCAACTGGCTGCTGGTCACCTCCGGAAAACTGACCGCAGCCCGCAAAAAACAGATTGCATGCTGGCGGCAGCAGGTCAATGCCCTCGACGTTATCTCCCTCTCCTGCGGCGATGCCTCGCCGGAAGCGGCCGCCGATACGGCTCAAGGAGATTGAGTCCTCCGCGCTTTTCCACATCGCCTGACGGAAAGGGCCGGTAAAAATCGTCAAATATAACTTCATGAATTAAATAAATAATAATAAATATCCTCGCCAATATTTGGACAAATATTAGTTATTGTGTAAGTTTTAGGTATGTGAAGACGTCGCGCGGCCCGGCAACCGACGCAGCTCCTGTTGTTCCTACAACCAATGCAATCATGAGGATGGCACCATGAACACGCAACCCGCGGTCGGCATCAGCGCATGTTTAACCGGCTCCGCCGTACGCTTTGACGGTGGACATAAACGGATGGGCTTTGTCATGGATGAACTGGCGGATTGGGTCGCCTTCAAACCCGTCTGTCCGGAGATGGCCATCGGCCTGCCCGCGCCTCGCCCGGCCCTTCGTCTGGTGCACACCACCGAAGGGACCATTGAGATGCGTTTTAGCCAAACGCCCCAAGATGATGTGACGGAGAAAATGGCCGAATTTACCCGCTCATTTCTCCCCAGCGTGGACGCCCTCTCTGGCTTTGTTGTCTGTGCGAAATCGCCCAGCTGCGGTATGGAGCGCGTGCGGCTGTATGACGAAAACGGTAACCGCGGACGTAAAGAAGGAGTGGGTCTTTTCACGCAGCAATTGCTCACGCACTACCCGTGGCTGCCCGTAGAGGAGGATGGCCGCCTGCACGATCCGGTGCTGCGGGAAAACTTTGTCGAGCGCGTCTTCGCTCTGCACCAGTTGAATACCCTGCGCGCGCAGGGACTCAGCCGTCGTGCGCTCCTGGATTACCATAGCCAGTACAAGCTGCAGCTGCTGGCGCATGACCAGGCGGGCTATCGCGAAATTGGGCCTTTCGTTGCCTCCCTTCATCAGTGGGAAGATCTGGATGCCTTCTTTGTCGCGTATCGCACTAAGCTGATGGCCATTCTGAAACAACCCGCTTCGCGGAAAAACCATACCAACGTGCTGATGCATATCCAGGGCTACTTCCGCGAACGGCTCAGTAGCCGCCAGCGCGGCGAACTTCGCGAGGTGATCCTCAACTATCGCGCCGGTTTGCTGCCAATACTCGCGCCGATGACATTGCTCAAACACTACCTGGGCGAATTTCCGGACCGCTATTTGCTGACGCAAAACTACTTTAACCCCTATCCACAGGATTTAGGTCTGCGCCTGAGACTCCTCTGATGACGTAAAACGGGCCCGCCGTCGCGAGCCCGTCATTGCTGTCGCTTTTGCGGCAATTATCTGAACGGTGAATTCAGCGGAACTTCGGCATCAGGTTCATGAGTGATGCGGTTTCGCAGATCGCGACGGATCATCTCTATCGCCCAGAACCAGAAAATATGCCCGACCAGTTCCGAAATATATTCGTCGGCGGGGATATTAAGCAGAGAAGGCGTCAGACCTAATAAAGGGAAAGAGATCCAGTGAACGGCGATAGTGGCGACGATACCCGCCCATACCCCCTGCCATAGTTTTACTTTGGGGAAAACTTCTGCCACCACGCAATAGCCAATGGCAAATACCAGCGAGAAAATAATATGTGTCACCATCACCGGATTGATGATGTGTTCTGAGAAGGTATAAACGGTGTGAGTAGGATCAATCCCCAAGTAATCACGTAAAAAAAGATAGGGCGGGTTAAACTCATCCCTGCCGCCGGAGAAAGTACGGGGCGGTAACGGAACTTCGGCCCCCCACTTCACAAATGCCGACATAATACCTGCGATAATCCCCACGCCTGTTGCCACGCCATAACGTCGGCGTCCGGGTTCCGTTTGTGCAAAGAAGTCCTTGATAGCCATCGAATACCACCTGATTATTTTTAGAATGAATACATTAGCTATGTTTAATGTTACTCATGGCTGGTCATATTGATCGCGATCACACTTTTGTCTATGAGAACAATTTTTATTCGTATCTCTTTGCTCGTCAGGTCAATGCGTTACCTTCTCACGGCATACGTTTCTCGCCGCAAAAAGTCGCCATCGGCCTTATTTTTATTGCAAAAATAGCGGCAAATTAGCGCACAACCGTGAAGTGACTTCGGGGAATCCAGCCGTTCTGGCCCCCGACTTTGCCCTCGCTATCCCGGCACGCCGATGTTTTGCCTGAATGACAAAGGACGACCAACGGCAAAGAGATCCTGAACAATTCCGGGTGAACGTAGAGCAGAAAGATCGGCTGCCGAATTAACGCTAACCGGCATTGTTTAATTTAAAGCGGATGGTTTTGGTCATTCCCTTATAGGGCTTATTGCTCTCAAAGCGCCATTTTGCCACGGCGGAAATGACGGCATCATCGAAGAGGTGCTGTGGTTCAGAGGTTAATATCCACATTTTCTCCACTTTACCGTTGGCGCCAACATCAAAACGGATCTTCACTTCCCCATCAAGATGGTTGGCCAGCGCGTAATAGGGATAAACGGGTGGCGTGGAGACCAGCTGCTCAGGCGCAACTCCTTTCATCTGGCTGGTGCAGGCGGATATCAGGCAGCAGCCGGCAAACAGAAAGGCCCTGGATATTTTCATCATCAGCTTCCATATTGATAATAATTCTCAATACTATCACAAGAGGCTGATGCTCAGAGGATTTTTTCCTCTTTTTATGCGCAGTGAAGGCGTAACCGGCAAGCGGCAAAGAGAGAGGCCGCCTGCCTCTATCCGCAGGCGGCCTGCGGGTTACACGGATTTATCAACGTTGGTATTTGCACCGGAGGTCAGGATGCGAACCTTATCGCCTTTATTGAAGGTCAGTCGACCATCATCTGGCTGCAGCACCTGGATTAGCTGGCCAGATTGCGTTTTGATCGTCAGTTCGATCTGCCGGGCGGCCTGGCGCTGCGTTTGCCGGTGATGCGACGCGCTGGCTCCGGCAACCGCGCCCACCGCCGTCATCGCCGTTTGCCCGCTCCCGTTACCAAACTGGTGGCCAATAGCACCGCCAACCGCGCCGGCGGCAAGCGTTCGCAGCGGCTGACTGCGAGTCTCGCGGGTGATGATTTGACTTTGCTGCACAACGCCGTAATCCACCACGGTTTTGCTACCCGCAAAGCCGGGCTGGCAGGTAAAGGCGAGAAAGCCGAGAGCGATGAACAGGAATCTCTTCATAATGGCTCATTTTTCATTCTGTCGCTGGTGATGCGATCCTGCAAAAAGAGAATCCCGCCATTGCTGGCGGGTTCGAAATTAATTCAGCGCTTCCTGGAGATCTTTTTTAACCTGGGTACGCTGTTCCGGGGTCAGCACCTGGTTGACGCCAAAATAGTATTTCACGCGGTAGTAACGGACCTGCTGATCTAACTGTCCAAAAGCAGCCAGCTGTTGTTTCACTTTCGCCTCATCCCACTTACCGGACTGGATAACATCGATCAGCGCGCCATCTTTGAAACCTTCGATTTTGATATTGTTGACGTTGGTTTCAAACTCCTGATGCAGACCCTTAATTTTTGTCACCTGATCGTTACTCAGCTTAAGGTGCTGCACCACCGGGTCCTGAGAAACCGGCGGTACTTCGTCAGCGGTGGCTGCCTGAGCGGCCATGGAGAAACCCGCGGTCATCGCCACGGCAAGCAGGGTGTTACGGAAAAGTTTATTCACAATCAATTATCCTTAATGTGCAAAAAAAGAGATTTGATTATTACGATCAAATTGAAAGCCTTCTGTAACAAAGAGTTAAATTTAAATTTGGATCATAATCCGCTGGACATAGCGCCATTTTTACCGGCACGGAGAGCGGGATACTCCGCCCCTCTTCAGCAGCATTTTATGCTGGGTTAAAAACTATAACCCGCGAGAGTCGCCGCACCGCCGCCTTGCTAAACAGCGCTTTTATTCTTCTCAGTGTACGTTTAATGGACAAGTTGCAGAATAAAACAAAATAGCGATAGCTGAGGCGGGAATGGCGGCAAAAAAAAACCGCCAGATAGCTGGCGGTGAATAAATGCTTGCATGGATAGATTGTGTTTTGCATTTTACGTAGAGGCATTTTCCCTCTCCTTCTACGCCTGGCCATACGCTAGCATAGTTATCTTCAATGAAAGTTAAACCGACGTCCGCTTACAGTTTATCCACCAGCGCTTTGAGCTGCGCAATCAGCGGATCGCGGGAATATTCCCCCTCACGAGGCCAGGTTGACTGGCGGACGATCAATCGGGTGGGGAGCAGTTCGCGGATCGGCACCTGCGGCGCCGCCATCTGCTGGGTCAGCAGCTCCACCGCCCGTTTACCAAGCAGATCGAAGTTTTGCGCCACGGTCGTCAGCGGCGGCTGAAAGTAAAGACTGTCCGCCGTATCGTCATAGCCGGTGACCGAAACGGCACTGTTGCCGGTACGATTAAGCTGCGCCAGCGCGCTGAGTACCCCTAATGCCATCTGGTCATTAGCCACAACGATGGCGCTGATCCGTGGCTGCAGGTGGAGCAGTTCAAAGGTTTTCTGCCAGCCGCTGGCGGCGCTCCAGTCGCCAAATACCGTCACGGCCTGGCTCACGCCCAGGCGATGCAATGTCTCCCGCCAGCTACCGAGGCGCAACCGGGCAGAGACCGAGCTTTCCGGACCGGCCAGCAGGCCAAAATCGCGATGGCCGAGCTCCCAGAGATGCCGCACGCAGGCGCCGCAGCCATCACGATGATCAAAACGCACGCAGGAGACTTCCGTCTCCGGTGACACATCAAGAAACAGACAGGCGATATCGGGGTTTTCCTGCACCAGCCGTTCCGCGATGCTGCTCTCCAGCGGCAGGCTGATAATCGCGCCGCGAATATGCTGAGCGCGAAACTCATCCAGCCGGGTCTGAAGTGAAGCGTAATCGCTGCGTTCGGGCATGGCGATGGACACTTCCAGCTGATGAGCCCCGGCATGGCTTTTCACCGCCGACGCGATTTGTGATGGCGCGTGCAGCGTCAGCGACGCCGTAATCAGCCCGATTGAAGGTGCCGCTTTCCCCGCCAGCAGCTGCGCCGATCGGTTGGGAACATAATGCAGCGCCTGCATCGCGCGGATCACTTTCTCGCGAGTTCGCGCGGAGACCACATCGGGACGATTCAGTACCCGGGAGACCGTTTGTTGCGAAACGCCGGCCTCGTGTGCCACATCATCTAAGGTTGCCGAACGCCGCTGCATAATCCCCCCCTCTCTGTGCAAAATCAGTCTGAATACGCCAAATGTCGCCCGCTAACATTTTATGTCTAACTGACGACAAAAATCAGCTCTGATTCTGAAGTTTCGTGATCGTGAGTCGGTTTCATTTTCGCCAGTATTGCGGCCTGATAGAAAATATCTGATAACGGCATCATCCTTGTCTAGCGAATGACATTTTTTTCACTTATCCGTCAGGTATGCCTATGCAACAACATGACTCAAACGCGGTTCGCTCGTTGACGTTTCACGATGTACTGGCCCGTGAAGACTGGCAAAATCAGACCATTACTCACCTTAATCGTTTAGCGGCTCACCCCACGTTTGCCAGCTGGCGATCGCTCGACGACGCCCGGGACAACCGCCCCTCCGACCGCCTCCGCCTGCTCGACGGGCTGTGGCAATTTTGCTGGTCCCCCAGCCCGTTTGCCGTCGATAGCCGCTGGATCGAGCGCGATCTCGAAACCAGCCGCTGCACCCCCGTGCCCTCTAACTGGCAGATGGAAGGCTACGACGCACCGATCTATACCAACGTCCGCTATCCCATCGAGACGACGCCACCGCGGGTCCCGGAAGAGAACCCGACCGGCCTGTACTCGCTGAACGTCACGCTGGAGCAAAACTGGCTGGCCGATGGCCTGACGCAGATTATTTTTGACGGCGTTAACTCCGCGTTTCATCTGTGGTGTAACGGCGTATGGGTCGGTTACTCCCAGGATAGCCGGCTGCCGGCTGCTTTCGACCTGACCCCCTATCTGCGGGCGGGCGACAACCGCCTGTGCGTGATGGTCATGCGCTGGAGCGCAGGCAGCTGGCTGGAAGATCAGGATATGTGGCGCATGAGCGGGATTTTCCGCTCGGTGTGGCTGCTGAACAAACCGAAGCAGCACCTGAGCGACGTGCAGATTTCCCCGCAGCTGGATGCGCTGTATCGCGATGGTGAACTGCAGGTCAATCTGGCCATCGCCGCCGCTGATGCGCAGTTGGCCGGGCTGGTGGCGGAAGTCAGCCTGTGGGATGGCGAACAGCTGGTTGCCCGCCAGCGCCAGCGCCCAGGTTCTGCGCCAGTTGACGAACGGGGCCATTATGCCGAACGGGCAACGCTGGTCCTGGCGGTGGAAAAACCGCGGCAATGGAGCGCGGAAACGCCCCACTGCTATCGTACCGTGGTTGCCCTGTGGCACGGCGAAGAGCTGGTTGAAGCTGAAGCCTGGGACATCGGCTTTCGCCGGGTAGAGATCAGCAACGGCCTGCTGCTGCTCAACGGCAAACCGCTGCTGATCCGCGGGGTGAACCGCCATGAGCACCACCACCAGCGCGGCCAGGTGGTGACCGAAGAGGATATGCTGCAGGACATTCTGCTGATGAAGCAGAATAACTTTAACGCCGTGCGCTGTTCGCACTATCCCAACGCCGCACGCTGGTATGAACTGTGCAACCGCTACGGCCTGTACGTGGTCGATGAGGCGAACATCGAAACCCATGGCATGGTGCCAATGAACCGCCTGTCCGACGATCCGGCCTGGCTGCCGGCCTACAGCGCCCGCGTCACCCGGATGTTGCAAAGCCACCGTAACCATCCGTCGATTATTATCTGGTCGCTGGGGAACGAGTCCGGCTGCGGTGCAAACCATGAAGCCATGTATCACTGGCTGAAACGCGAAGATCCTACGCGTCCGGTCCAGTACGAAGGCGGCGGCGCCGACAGCACGGCGACCGATATTATCTGCCCGATGTACGCCCGCGTGGAACGCGATCAGCTGATTCCGGCAGTGCCGAAATGGAGCATTAAAAAGTGGATTGGCCTGCCCGGCGAACAGCGACCGCTGATTCTCTGCGAATACGCTCACGCGATGGGCAACAGCCTCGGTAATTTTGCCGATTACTGGCAGGCTTTCCGCGAATATCCGCGCCTGCAGGGCGGCTTTATCTGGGACTGGGCAGATCAGGCAATTGAAAAGACCTTCGAGGACGGCAGCGTGGGCTGGGCCTACGGCGGGGATTTTGGCGACACGCCAAACGACCGGCAGTTCTGCATGAACGGGCTGGTATTCCCGGATCGCCGTCCTCATCCTTCGCTGATTGAAGCGAAACATGCCCAGCAATATTTCCAGTTTTCCCTGCTGGCGCAGTCCCCGCTGCGGATCGGTGTGGCGAGCGAATACCTGTTCCGCGCCACCGATAATGAAGTGCTGAACTGGCAGGTGCAGTCCGCCGGTGAAACCGTGGCCAGCGGCAGCCTGGCGTTGAACCTCGCGCCGCAGGGCCAGGAAGATTTTACCTTATGCGACGGTCTGACCTTGCCGGCAGGCGCCAGAGAGGTCTGGCTGACGCTGGAAGTTGTCCAGCCGCAGGCGACGGCGTGGTCTGACGCCGGGCACCGCGTGGCCTGGGCGCAGTTCTCCCTTGCCGCCCCGCTGGCCTTACCCGCACCCGCCGCCGTCGGACCGGCACCGGAGTTGACCATCGATGATGAGAGCTTCACCGTCCGTCAGGGATCTCAGCAATGGGTTATCGATCGTCAGAGCGGCTTGTTAACTCACTGGCTGGCGGAAGGCGCAGAGCAGTTGCTGTCTCCGCTGCGCGACCAGTTCGTTCGCGCTCCGCTGGACAACGATATCGGCGTGAGCGAAACGGATCGTATCGACCCCAACGCCTGGGTTGAGCGCTGGAAAAGCGCCGGACTTTATGCGCTCGACGCGCGCTGCGTTCGCTGCACCGCGCAGCGCCTGGCACATGAGACCATCGTCGACAGCCGCTGGCACTATCTGCGCGGCGACGAAGTGGTCATCGTCAGCCAGTGGCGGATGACTTTTGATAGCGATGGCCATCTGCATGTGGCGGTGAGCGGAGAGCGGGCCGGCACGCTGCCGCCGCTGCCACGCGTGGGCCTCCACTTCCAGGTCCCAGACCAGCAGTCACCGGTCTCGTGGCTCGGCTACGGGCCGCATGAAAACTACCCTGACCGGAAGAGCAGCGCCTGTTTCGCCCGCTGGCAGCTTCCGCTGGCAGCGATGAGCACGCCCTATATTTTCCCGACGGAAAACGGCCTGCGCTGCGACAACAAAGCGCTGGATTGGGGACGCTGGCACGTGACCGGTGACTTCCACTTCTCGGTTCAGCCCTACAGCACCGAGCAGCTCATGGCAACCGACCACTGGCACCGGATGGCCGCGGAAAAAGGCGTCTGGATCACCCTCGACGGCGAGCATATGGGCGTCGGCGGCGATGACTCGTGGACACCAAGCGTGCTGCCGCAGTGGCTGCTGCTCGGGACCCGGTGGCAGTACCAGCTCTCACTGTCTTTACGCTAAACCCTCAACGGGGGCTCTCGCCCCTTTTAAAACGGCTATACCCGCATATTCGGGATGCACCGTGGCGGAAATGGGCAGAATTCGGGCCGAAGCCCAGGGATGGCGAGTATCACCAAGGGAACAGCGTGCCGCCAGGATCAGGCAGCTGGAATGATGACGAGTATAATAACACTGGAACATCTCTATGAAATTCTCTGAACTGGCGCCACGCGAACGGCATAATTTTATTTATTTCCTGCTGTTCTTTTTCTTTTACTACTTCATTATGTCGGCCTACTTCCCGTTTTTCCCGGTATGGCTGGCGGACGTAAACCATTTAACTAAAACGGAAACCGGGGTTGTCTTCTCTGCTATTTCGCTGTTCGCCATTATTTGCCAACCGATATTTGGCTTGATATCCGATAAGCTAGGGCTGCGTAAACACCTGCTGTGGACCATCACCATCTTATTAATTCTGTTTGCCCCGTTCTTTATATTTGTCTTCTCACCGCTGTTGCAGGTCAATATTATCGCCGGGGCGCTGGTGGGTGGACTCTATCTGGGCATTGTCTTCTCCAGCGGTTCCGGCGCGGTCGAAGCCTATATCGAGCGAGTCAGTCGCGCCAACCGTTTCGAATACGGCAAGGTCCGCGTTGCTGGCTGTGTCGGCTGGGCGCTCTGCGCCTCAATCACCGGCATCTTGTTTGGCATTGATCCCAATATCACCTTCTGGATCGCCTCCGGCTTTGCACTGGTGCTCGGGGTACTGCTGTGGTTCTCCCGTCCGGAAAGCAGCAACAGCGCCCAGGTTATGGATGCCTTAGGCGCAAACCGTCAGGCGTTTTCTCTGCGCGTCGCCGCCGAGCTGCTGCGAATGCCGCGATTCTGGGGATTTATTATCTATGTGGTCGGCGTTGCCAGCGTCTATGACGTATTTGACCAGCAGTTTGCCAATTTTTTTAAAGGCTTTTTTGCCGACCCGCGGCGCGGAACCGAAGTCTTTGGCTTCGTCACCACCGGCGGCGAATTGCTGAATGCGCTGATCATGTTCTGCGCCCCGGCTATTGTGAACCGTATCGGGGCGAAAAATGCGCTGCTAACCGCCGGGATGATTATGTCCGTACGTATTCTCGGATCTTCATTCGCCACGACGGCGGTCGAGGTGGTTATCTTAAAAATGCTGCATATGTTTGAAGTTCCGTTCCTGCTGGTCGGCACCTTTAAATATATTTCCTCAGCATTTAACCCGAAACTGTCCGCTACCCTGTTCCTGATCGGTTTTAACTTATCGAAGCAGCTCTCTGGCGTCGTGCTGTCGGCATGGGTTGGCCGCATGTACGACACCGTCGGCTTCCATCAGGCTTATCTGATTCTGGGTTCGATTACCCTGGGCTTTACCGTTATCTCGCTGTTCACCTTGAAAGGCAGTAAAACGCTGCTGCCGACCGCCGGCTATAACAACGCCGCGTAAACCGCAAATTCGCGGCCCGTTGCGTAAGACGGGCCGCGAACATTATCCGGACGCTGCGGCTTTGATTCGCGTCTCGCCGTCGCTGTTTTCCAGCTCGTATATCCGGCTCTCGGCCTGTGAGGAGATAAGCGCCGCCAGCTCGGCAGAGTGGCTGGTCAACCAGATTTGACTATAGCGGGAGGCCTCGACAATCAGCCGGGCCAGCGCCGGAAACATCTGTCGATGCAGGCTGTTTTCCGGTTCGTTAATTGCCAGGAATGCCGGCGGGCGCGGGCTCAACAGCGCTACCGCCAGACATAAAAAACGCAGCGTGCCGTCAGACATTTCCGCCGCCAGCAGCGGGCGAAACACGCCGTTGCGCCGCATCTTAATCGAGAAACGCGAGTTTTCATTTTCGCAGAAGAACGCGCACTCCGGAAAAGCGGCGGCCAGAATCTCGTGCAGCAACTCTTCGGCGCCAATTTCGACAATCGTCTGAAAAGCGGCGGCAAGATTATGCCCGTCGCTGTCGAGGACCGGTGAACGATAACCTACCGTCGGATGCCGCAGCGCCGAATGTCGGCTGATGTTAAATTCGTGGTAGAAACGCCACTGGCGCATAGTTTCCCGAACGCGAGAAACTTCCGGGAAGCGGTGCGGCTCGCCCAACTGGCCAAAGATCGACTCGTTTTCATAAATCGTATCGGTGAAGGTATTTTTCTCGCCGTTGACATCGAGCAGGAACGCGGCCTGGTTTTTGCGCTGCAAAACCCTGGCGGAAGGTCGACGGGAGAATCCCGCCAGCCAGATGGACTCCTCTTTGACAATCGGGTCGAGCATAAACTGGGTGGGATAAGGCAGCTTTTCCGGGAAACCCACCTGGAGCTCGTAGTCAAACTCGGCGGTCAGACAGGAAATTTGCAGCCGACGCGGGTGGCGCGCCGTCGCGGCCGTTCGCCCTGACCACATCACATTTTCCAGGCCGCCCTCCTCACTGATATAGCCTGAGAACTTGCCGTCCGCGGAGGCGGTTAACAGGTGAATGGCTTTGTAAATGTTGGACTTGCCGCAGCCATTCGGCCCAAACACGATGTTGAGCGCGCCCAGTTCCAGCTCGATATCCCTGACCGATCTGAAATTTTGTATGCGGATATGGTGAATCATGGTGCTCCCGATGAAAAAACTCCGCGCTGCGGCAGTGGTAAACAAGGGGAATGATAACACGGTCAGGCCGGACGAAGGTCAATCGTCCGGCAAGGACGCACTCAGCGGAGAGACTTTTTCATGCCTCGGGTCAGGGCCACGCGTTTGAGCTTGTCGGCATCGTCATGGGTTTCGCTAAACACGCCGAAAAAATAGCGTTCGTCATCGATCGTTTGCGAAACAATCCGATAGCTCAGCGGATTGCCAGATTTCGCGCCATACTGCGCGGCGGTGACGGACAGTTCCGTCGCCGTGCCGGCGACGCTGACCAACAGGCCATCCGCCTTTCCCCCCACCAGCATGACCTTGATTAGCGGGTCCACCATGTTCCTCCCGGATGGATCAATGGTTAATATGTGATCGCCGACGGCGTAGAGCATTTACACAACCTTCAGTACATTCTTATAGTTCATACCAGCCCGAATGAAAAAAACTCTTTCATATACTGAGCTAAGCATTGATTATTACTGGTAAAAGCTGGCAGATGATGAAGGAAAAAAGAGAAATTGTGAATCTTCATAACTCTTATTTGTCTTTATTTTTTTGTTTATTTTCCGCGACGTCCACAAAACCCGCCAGATCGACTTGTGTACCACAACCCCAGGGAACCATTCCGCTATGCGTCAATATCGATTCGCCCTTCTCCCATTGTTAGCCGCCCTGGCGCTCCCCGGTTGGGCGCATCAAGCTACGGTGACGACGGTTAAACAAGCCGAAAGCCAGCTTCAGGGTCGGGTCGGCTACGCCGAACTGGATTTAGCTTCCGGGCAACTGCTGGCCGGCTATCGTTCTGACGAACGGTTCCCGATGATGAGCACTTTTAAAGTTCTGCTCTGCGGCGCAGTCTTGTCGCGTGTCGATGCCGGTGAAGAACAGCTCGATCGCCGTATCCATTACCGGCAGCAGGATCTGGTGGAATATTCGCCGGTGACGGAAAAGCATCTTACCGATGGGCTCACCGTGGGCGAACTGTGCGCTGCCGCCATTACCCTGAGCGATAATACGGCGGCAAACCTGCTGTTGACCACTCTCGGCGGCCCGCAGGGGCTGACCAGCTTCCTGCACCACAGCGGCGACCAGACTTCGCGGCTTGACCGTTGGGAAACGGAACTCAATGAAGCGCGGCCGGGCGACGTGCGAGATACCACAACTCCGCAAGCGATGGCCAGGACACTGCGAAATCTGTTGACCGGTCGCGTGCTTTCCAGCGCCTCGCAGCAGCAGTTGCAACGCTGGATGGTAGAGGACAAAGTTGCGGGGCCGCTGTTGCGATCGGTGCTGCCGGCGGGCTGGTTTATTGCCGATAAGACCGGAGCCGGCAATCGCGGCTCGCGCGGGATCATCGCGGCTCTCGGTCCGGACGGTAAAGCTGCGCGCATCGTGGTGATTTATTTGACCGGGACCCCCGCCACAATGGATGAACGCAATAAACAGATTGCGGCCATCGGCGCAACGCTGGTCACGCACTGGTCCGCAGACGAGAACAGACCCTAGCCGCGCCGCGGGCGGTCTCGAACAGGAACTCCCCGGACAATGCCTCCCGGACGTAAAAAAGCCTCGCAAACGCGAGGCCTGACGTGGAGACAGCGCAGCGATGGAGGATTAGTTTTCTTCGTAACCTTCGAGAGCATCCTGAATGGCATCGGCTAAGGAAGCGACTTCCTGAGCCACATTACGTAAATCCATCTGGCTACGAATACCGGAATTTGCGGTTGATGAAGAGACGGCGGCTTTTGAAATTTCTAATGCTGCCTGAACTGCGAGCAAACGTTTATGTTTCTCGATAGCCGCGTCGCCACTATCACCATCAAATTGAAAGTATTTTTCTAACATAGCGGATCCTTTTCAGCCATTTCATTATCGGGGAGGATATTCTCGTCTAAGCGGAGGCAAATAAACAGCAAAAAAAATATTAATTACAAAGAGTTAATATTTACCTGTTTAACAACGCCGTTCCGGGCGCAGGGTGTCACTGAGGACAACGCCGGAAGAGGTCTGCAGGTTGGAAAGAGAAAAGCCGGGCGATTTTCTTTGCAGACATCGGGATACGTTTAAACATCGGGTCTTTTGCTGATGAACTGTTTGACGGTTACGCGAGCGGCGCACGAGAAACAATCGCGGCATCGCACGATTGACCTTCACGGCGTCCACTCAACTTGATACTGTATGCAACCACAGTAAAAATATCGTCAACAATTAACGCAGAGGGATGAAATATGTTTGTGGAACTGATTTATGACAAGCGGAACTTTGAGGGACTACCCGGTGCGAAAGAGACGATTGCAGCTGAATTATCGAAGCGAATTCACCGTATATTTCCCGATGCCGATGTGCGTGTAAAGCCGATGATGACCTTACCGGCAATTAACACCGATGCCAGCAAGCACGAAAAAGAACAAATCAGCCGTGCTGTGCAGGAGATGTTTGAGGAGGCTGATATGTGGATGGTAGAGGACTGATGGAGAGAGAAAGTGTCATTGCCTCTGGCGTGTGAAGCTATCCGCCTCCGGACAACATTTTACCGCCGCCGCCGACATTCAGCAGAGATTTTGGGGAAGGAAAAACTGATAAAAAAACCGGGCCGCAAGCCCGGTTCTGTTTCCGACACAAAGTTGCCCTACTCACTCAGCCCGCGGTTTTCCAGCATCGGCTCAATCTGTGGATCATGCCCGCGCCACTGGCGATAAAGTTCTGCTAAATCAGTGCTATTGCCGCGAGATAAAATCGCCTCGCGGAAGCGTTGACCGTTTTCGCGGGTCAGGCCGCCGTGCTCAACGAACCATTGGTAGCCGTCGTCCGCCAGCATCTGGGTCCACAGGTAGGCGTAATAGCCCGCGGCATAGCCGCCGCCAAAAATATGTGAGAAGTAGCTGCTACGGTAGCGCGGCGGCACCGCGGCCAGGTCCATCTGCTCCTGACGCAACGCCAGCGCTTCGAAGCTATCGACATCGCGCGGAATATCTGCCGACGAGAGGCTATGCCAGTGCATATCCAACAGCGCCGCCGCCAGCAGCTCGCTCATGTCATAACCCTTATTAAACTTCGCCGCGCGTAACATACGCTCACGCAGCGTATCCGGCATCGCTTCCCCGGTCTGATAATGGCGCGCATAGTGGGCGAACACCTGCGGTTGACTGGCCCAGTGCTCATAGATCTGCGACGGAAACTCGACAAAATCACGCGGCGTATTGGTCCCCGACAGACTGGCATAACGCTGACTGGCAAACAGCCCGTGCAGCGCGTGACCAAATTCATGGAATAAGGTGATGACCTCATCCCAGGAGAGCAGCGCGCTGTGGCCGGCCTTCGGTTTCTGGTAATTGCAAACGTTGTAAATCACCGGATGCTGCGCGAGCAGCGTGGATTGTTCAACGAAGACGTCCATCCACGCCCCGCCGCTTTTCGAATCCCGGGAAAAGTAGTCGCCGTAAAACAGCGCCAGACCTTCCCCGTTGGCGTCAAAGATTTCCCATACCCGGACGTCCGGGTGGTAAACCGGAATATCAAACCGTTCGACAAAGCGCAGGCCAAACAACTGCGATGCCGTCCAGAACACGCCATCCTCTAAAACGCGGTCGAGGGAGAAATAGGGTTTTAACTGTGCTTCATCGATGGCGAATGTCGCCCGGCGCACCTGTTCGCCGTAGTATAACCAGTCCCAGGCCTCGGCTTTAAAGCCGCCGCCCTCGCTATCAATCAGCTGTTGGATATCCGCCAGCTCGCGTTCCGCTCTTGCCCGGGCGGCCGGGGCTATCCGGCGCATGAACGCAAATGCCGCCTCGGGCGTTGCCGCCATTTGGTCGGCCATCGACCAGCTGGCGTAATCCGTCACGCCCAGCAGTTCGGCTTTACGGGCGCGAATCTCCGCCAGGCGAAGCACCAGCTCGCGAGTATCATTCGCATCGCCTTTCTGATTGCGTTTCCAGCCGGCGGCAAACAGATTCTCACGCGTCTGGCGACGGCGTAAGGCGAGTAACGCCGGCTGTTGAGTGGTGTTCAACAAAGGCAACAGCCAGCGGTCGCTTAGCCCTTTTTCCCGCGCGGCATCTGCGGCTTCAGCAATCTCTTCATCGCTGAGTCCCGCTAACTGCGCCGGGTCGTCAACCACCAGACCGCCGGATTTAACCGCCGCCAGCAGGCGCTGCTGAAACTGACTCTGTAAAGCCGCAGCCTGGGTATTCAAAGCCCGCAGCTCCGTTTTTTGCGCGTCAGCCAGGGTCGCGCCGGCCAGCGTAAAACGCTGCCAGGTGATCTCCAGCAGCCGGCGGGACTCGCTATCTGGCGGCAAGGTGTCACGCTGCTGCCATACCTGCTTCACGCGCTGGAACAGCGCTTCGTTAAGCCAGATATCATTTCCCAGATCCGCCAGCTCAGCAGAGAATTGCTCATCAAGCGCCTGCAGCGTCGGGTTGGTATGCGCCCCGGCCATGGCAAAAAACACCCGGGTGACGCGCGCCAGCAGCTGCCCGCTCTGCTCGAGCGCGACCAGCGTGTTGGCAAAGTCCGCCGGCTGCGGATTATTCACTATCGCGGCGATCTCCTCCCGCTGACGGCGAACGCCTTCATCAAATGCCGGTCGGTAATGGGTATCGTCAATCAGATCAAACTGAGGTGCCTGATAAGGCAACAGACTGACGCGCAAAAAAGGGTTATTGTCGGCCATCATCATCTCCTGGACTCGGTAATCCAGTAAGATTAGGCAACTCATTGATTGACCGCAATCATTTCCGCCGGCTGGCGAGCGGCGCTAGCCGAACACGGTCATAACAAAAAAAAGACAACGCTGGTCAGCAACAGCGCGCCCGTTACGCCAAGAATATCGATTGCCGTGCTGATTATGGTGGCGTGGGTCGGAATGCTCTCTTCTTCTTCCCATTCGTTCATCGGAACCCTCCTCAGGCAAAAAAGCGCCGACGCAAAAGGCCGGCGCGACAAGGATTTAAGTGTCAATCCTGCGCGCATCTATGGTGTGGCGGCAGAATAACAATCCCCATAATGCGTCGATGATCAATTCATGCCATGAATACATTCTTGTTTATTTTTCCACAAGGTTCGCATCATTGGCCAGCCGGCCACCTCTTTTCCCGCTAGCCAAAAGCGCCAGACCGCCCACTCTTGCCATAGCGATGTTTATCCCGGCGGAAGTCGCTTTCCCCCCGCTCACCGTCGCAATTACCTGTTTTGGAAACGTATTGCTTGTTCCACGGAGGTAGACTCTCTTTTCTTTTGTAGCTACAGTGCTGGTAACGAGCGGTTATCGTCATTGCTTAATCTTTTTGTGTTGTCCCCTGGCGCGCAGCAATACGCCGGCGGACCGTTTTTACGAAAAATATTAAGCAAGACGGTATTGAAATCCCCGGCATGAGACGGTTGGGGCATGATGAGAACATTGACAGGAGCGATGATGATTATTCTGATTACCGGTGCAACAGCAGGTTTTGGTGAAAGCATGACTCGCCGTTTTATCGCTAATGGTCACAAGGTGATCGCCACCGGGCGTCGTGAAGAGCGCCTGAAAACATTGCAGGATGAGCTGGGCAACAATCTCTACACCGCGCAACTGGATGTACGCAACCGCGCCGCGATTGAAGAGATGATTGCCGGGCTGCCGGCCGAGTGGCAGGCCATCGATGTGCTGGTCAATAACGCCGGTCTGGCGCTGGGCCTTGAGCCGGCGCATAAAGCCAGCGTTGAAGACTGGGAAGATATGATCGACACCAACAACAAAGGACTGGTCTATATGACCCGTGCCGTACTGCCGGGTATGGTTGAACGCAACCGCGGTCATATTATTAATATCGGTTCCACCGCCGGCAGCTGGCCCTATTCCGGCGGCAACGTTTACGGTGCGACCAAAGCCTTTGTGCGCCAGTTCAGCCTGAACCTGCGGACCGATCTGCACGGTACAGCCATTCGTGTGACCGATGTTGAGCCCGGCCTGGTCGGCGGTACTGAGTTCTCTAACGTGCGTTTTAAAGGCGACGATGCTAAAGCGGGTAAAGCCTACGAGAATACCCAGGCGTTAACACCGGAAGATGTGACCGAAGCGGTATGGTGGGTCGCTAACCTGCCTGCGCATGTCAATATCAACACGCTGGAAATGATGCCGGTCAGCCAAAGCTTTGCTGGTCTGAGCGTCCATCGCGCGGGTTAAAACCGACAGCCTGGCCGCTTTGCGGCCGGGTATGGGCGAATGGACAAATAACGCGTAAAATAGCGCATACCCCCCAATAAAAGTAACCATCAATGGCCGCAGAATTGCAACTTAATCCGACACAGCCTGTAAACCAGCAAATTTATCGTATCCTTCGCCATGATATCGTGCATTGTTTGATCCCGCCGGGTACCCCGCTGTCTGAGAAAGAAGTGTCTGTGCGTTTTAGCGTTTCCCGCCAACCGGTGCGTGAGGCTTTTATCAAACTGGCTGAGAATGGTCTTATTCAAATTCGTCCGCAGCGCGGCAGCTATGTCAATAAGATCTCACTTTCTCAGGTTCGCAACGGATGTTTCGTTCGCCAGGCTATCGAATGCGCCGTGGTGCGTCGTGCCGCCGGGATGATCACCGCCGAACAAATCTATCAGCTTGAGCAAAATCTTAACCAGCAGCGTATTGCCGTTGAGCGTCAGCAATTAAATGATTTTTTTCAGCTGGATGATGAGTTTCACCAAAAACTGTCGCTGATTGCCGACTGTCAGCTGGCGTGGGATACCGTCGAGAATATTAAAGCGACAATTGACCGGGTCCGCTACATGAGCCTCGATCACATTACGCCTCCGGAGATGCTGTTGCGCCAGCACCATCAAATTTTTCAGGCCCTGGAAAACCGTGATGCCGATGCGGTCGGTACCGCGATGAATATTCACCTGCATGAAATCAGTGAATCGGTATTATTAATTCGTCAGGAAAATCGCGACTGGTTTAGTGAAGAGTAAATGATTCCGGCGGCAGCCAAATTAACAGCAACACTGCCGCCCTGATTGATAAATACGCTAACGAACAACCAGCACCGGTATTTTTGCGTAGCGCAGGATAGATTCGGCGTTTGACCCGAGAAGATGGGTGGAAAGGCCCGGCGTGCGTGAGCCCACGACAATCACATCGAACTCGTCGGCATTACCGATAGCCAGTATTTCATCGCGAACATTGCCAAATACTACCCGGGTATGAATTCGCGCAGCGGGAATCGAGAACAGACGAGACAGCGTCTGCATTTTCTTTTCCGATTCCGCTTGCATAAAAGTTTCGAATTTCTGAATATCCGCAGCGAATCCGCGTAAAACCGAACGACTGCTGTTTGGCAATACGTTTAATAACGTAATTTCGCCCTCTTCAGCCGACGCCAGGAACTCAGCATGACGTACCGCTTTATCACTCAAATCCATTTCAAACACATCGACGGGCAAGAGAATTTTCTTGTACATGTTCGACTCCTTTTTTCGAGGCACTTAATTTCACTGCGCACATCATGACATATTTATTTTCAGTTCCACACCGCTAATAACCCTGTAATCTGGCATATTCATTAAAATAAACATCAATTATATATAGTTAACTCTGGATAGCTAAAGTTATGTATATTCAATGTCCTCGATCAATATTTTATAAAATATTCAATAAATATTTTTATATTCCAGAAAAAAAGCGACCCGGATGTTAACAGACGCGGATTGCAAAAAATAAGACACCCAAATGGGTGTCTTAATATCAGGTCGACTGGGCGGGATAATGCTAGTGGGTCTGAGCCCAGGCGGCAACGGTCGCCTTCGCGCCCCGCTCTTTCAACGACAGCCAGGCGTTCGTCACGGCATCGACAAAACGGCCGTTCTGCGGCAAATCGTGGCCAAAGATGGCTTCGATACCCAGCAACGCTTTCACCCGTTCCGGCCCCTCCGCGCTGTTCTGGACCGCCTGCTGAATCACCGGCAGCAGCGGATCGCAGATCTCAATCGCCTGCCCCTGCTCATCAACGCCGCCGACATAGCACATCCAGCCCGCGATCCCCATCGCCAGCAGGCTGAAGTCGGTGCGCTGCGCGAGATGCCAGCGCACGGAATCCAGCATCCGCTGCGGCAGTTTCTGGCTGCCGTCCATCGCAATTTGCCAGGTGCGGTGCTTCAGCGCCGGGTTGCTGTAACGGTCGATGAGAAGCCCGGCGTAATGTTCCAGATCAACCCCCTGGACTTTCAGCGTCGGCGCCTGTTCGTTGAGCATTAAAGTGCGCGCCGCACGGCGGTAATTCTGATCCTGCATACAGTCATTGATATGCTGATAACCGGCCAGATATCCCAGATAGGCGAGGAAAGAGTGGCTGCCGTTGAGCATACGCAGCTTCATCTCTTCAAAAGGCACTACGTCAGCGACCAGTTCGGCCCCCGCCTGTTCCCACGCCGGACGACCCGCCACAAAGTTGTCTTCAATCACCCACTGGCGGAACGGCTCACAGGCTACGCCCGCCGGATCGCGCACCCCGGTCAACTGCTCGATTTTATCCAGCGTGTCGGCCGTCACGGCCGGCACAATGCGGTCAACCATCGTCGACGGGAAGGTCACCTGTTGCGCAATCCAGTCGGCGAGATCGCCGTCAATCGCACGCGCCAGGGCACAAACCACATTGCGCGTGACATGGCCGTTCTCCGGCATATTATCGCAGGACATCACGCTGAATGCCGGTAAGCCTGCGGCTTTGCGCCGAGCAAGGGCTTCAACGATAACGCCTGGCGCAGATTTCGGCTGGTGCGGATTCAGGATATCCGCAGCGATCAGCGGGTGTTCCAGCTGTATCTCGCCGGTGGACGGCGAGTGGCAATAGCCTTTTTCGGTAATCGTCAGGGATACAATCGCCACCTGAGGCTCACACATCTTCGCCAGCACGCTCTCCAGGCCGTCGACCTCTGCATGCATTGCTTGCTTAACCACGCCGACCACGCGGGCCGTCCAGGCATCCGCCGACATTTCGGCAACGGTATACAGGAGAGCCTGTTTCTGCAGATCGGCAATCTGCTGTTCGCCGCCAATCAGGTTAACTTCGGTGTAGCCCCAATCGCTCCCCTGTTCTGCCGCCAGAATATCGGCATAGACCGCCTGGTGTGCGCGATGGAATGCGCCAAAACCCAGATGGACAATGCGCGAAACCAGTTTGCTGCGATCGTAGGAAGGAAGCGTTGCCTTGGCTGTTAAAAGCGTGTTTTCCATGGTGACTCTCATTTTTATGATTACTGATCAACCATTCTCGAGGAGAATGCCTCTGTGAGGTGAACCATCTCATGCAATTGGTATAACATCTTTGATTTCCATCAACTACCATACAAGAAGATTTCACCATTCACAGTCTGTTTCACTAAGCGTGAGTAGAGGAAATAAAAAGCCGGGTTGCGCACCCGGCCAGCTTGCACGTCAGTCAGTCAACCGATCAGGTTAACTGACCGCTTCTCACCGCGCGATGTTGAGGAGTGGCATCCGCCGCATCGTCCAGCAAGCTCAGATCGCGGTCGCGCACTTCCGGCATAAGGAGAGCGGAGAGCAAACCAATAGACGAGTAACAAATCAGCATGGCGACAATCGGCCACCATGACCCCGTCATATTACAGAAAATACCTGCCAGCACCGGGCCAAAACCCACAGCAACTAATCCACCGGTTTCTTTTGAAATCGCCATTCGCGTAAAGCGGTTACGCGAACCAAAGATTTCCGCCATCGTGATATTTTCCAGCGCGAACAGACCCAGCACGGCAATATTATGGATGACAATCAACGATGCCATAATTGCACCGACGCTGTAGCTCTTATCAACAATAATCGAGACCATCGGATATGCCAGTAAAATGGCGGTGATATTCACGATAATATAAGGTACGCGGCGACCGATTTTATCGGATAACCACCCGAGGAGAGGGATGGTGATAAAACCGATCCCGGAACTAATCATTAGGGCATCGGTTGGAATGGCTTTATCAAATAATAAGGTCTGTACCAGATAGCCGGCCAGGAACGTTTGCAATAACCCTGAATTACCCGCCTGACCAAAGCGTAACCCGGTTGCCAGCCAGAAGGATTTACTTTTCAGCATCGCGCCAAAGGTAGCCTCCCGATCCGCAACGCCGGTTTGCAGCTCGCTTCCCTCGTTGACCTGTTCAAATACCGGACTTTCTTTAAGGTTCAGACGCAGCCAGATAGCGAATATCATCACCACTGCGCTGGCCAGGAACGGGATTCGCCATCCCCATGCCACAAGCTCTTCACGGTCAAGAAGGAAAAACATGATTGCCCAGATAGCCGTTGCGCTCAGCGTACCGCAGTTGGTACCCATTGCCACCAGCGACGAAATGATGCCGCGTTTCCCCTTTGGCGCATATTCGGCCAACATGGTACCTGCTCCGGAGATTTCAGCCCCGGCGCCCAGCCCCTGGATAATACGTAAAGTCACCAGCAACACGGGCGCAAAAATGCCTACCTGCGCATAGGTAGGCAACACCCCAATCAGGGTGGTACAAATGCCCATCATCGTAATAGTGATAAAGAGAACTCTTTTACGTCCGATCTTGTCCCCCATCCGGCCAAAGATAAAAGCACCGACGATTCGCGCAATATATCCCGCACCATACGTCCCCATTGCCAGAATGAGCGCCATGGCGGCTGATTGCTCAGGAAAAAAGATTTCATGAAAAACCAGCGCTGCCCCTAAAGAATAGAGTTGAAAGTCCATGAACTCCAGAGCGGTCCCTAACCATCCAGACACAGCCGCACGGATGAGATCGGCCGTTGTTCTCTCATTATTTACTGTAGTCATCATTATTTTCTCTAATTGTTAGAAGTCGAGCTTGCATTTATTATTAGAGTCAAAAGGTCAATAAAACCTTACAACAGCTCTTTCTGTCTTTTTCAAAAATTTCGATAGCGTCAACAATATTCTGATATTCAAAAGCATGGGTAATAAGTGCTTCAGGATCAATTAACCCCTGCTCTAACCATGCTAATACAACGGGGAATTTATGCGCATTCAGCCGCGATGAAAATATAGACAGTTCTTTACCGGTAATACCTTGCTGGGCAACCTGAGAGGGTTCAGTTGAGAATCCCATGAGCACAATTCTGGCCGCCGGAGAGGCCAGCGTCACTGCCTCCTGAAAAATTGACGGGTGACACGCCGCATCAATAATCAGCGTCGGTTTAATACCTTTATCCTGCAGGCATTCAGCTAATGACGTCTGACCGTTGTTGATAGTCCAGTCGGCACCATTGCGCTTCGCCATTTGCAGGCGTTCGTCGATCTGGTCAGTCACAATCACCTGCTTAACCCGATAGACCCGCTTTAGCACCTGAATCGTTGTTAAGCCCATCGGCCCGGCGCCGAATACCAGCGCGATGTCCTGATCCGTCGGTTTAACCTGTCCGGTGACGTTGGCAGCAATGGTGAAAGGCTCAACCATTACCGCGTGCCGATCGGGTACCGTGTCCGGCACTAGCCAGCAATTTTGAGCCGGCACAACCACATACTCGCTAAAACCGCCATCCCGGTGGACACCGAGAACCACCAGAGAAGTGCAGACGTTAGGTTTCCCCACTGAGCAAGGATAGCAATGACCACAGCTAATCACCGGGTCAACGCTCACCCGCTGGCCGACCTTCCTGTCCGTCACCCCATCGCCAACGGCGTCGATAATGCCGTAGAATT
Organism: Klebsiella sp. YJ; assembly: GCF_002108615.1. NCBI lineage: Bacteria > Pseudomonadati > Pseudomonadota > Gammaproteobacteria > Enterobacterales > Enterobacteriaceae > Klebsiella > Klebsiella sp. YJ. Next base: position 100,842 of record NZ_MTEG01000008.1, on the reverse strand, counting down.
CATGGCCAATAACGCGGGGATATTTAGCAAAAGGATTATGCCCGCGGTAGATATGGCTATCGGAACCGCAAATCCCCGCCAGCTTAACCTTTACCCGCACTTCTCCCGGTGCAGGTTCCGGCCGCGCGCGTTCTTCGATGACCAGGTCATCAGGCCGACGAATCACAATACTCTTCACATTTCTCTCCTTACCAGTTCCACAAGTCTTCACTTCCAGTCCGGCCACAGGCAAACAGGCTGGTTCATACGGGATTTCGCAACCCGTTTTTCATCAAACACGATGCCCGGCACGGCTTTCTCCCGCAGACATATAGCCGTCGCAGCAGGTCCATCTGTGTGGTAAATCGCCATCAATTGATCAAAATTAAAACATCAGACCTACTACCATACAAGTATAAAGTTAAAAAAAGACGCGTTGTGTCACACTCTTACGGCGACGTGAAGGAGATGAGTGAGGTCCGCTGTAGCGCCGGAGACGGCAGGAAGCGAGGCGGTGAAATGCGCTTAGCCAGCGGGATTAACGGGACGCCGACGAATCGTCTCACCCACCGCGCTTAGCGAATGAACATCAGCGATATGGCTGTCTGCGTCGATTTTTACCACGCGCGTTAAGCGCGTCCCCAGCCAGCGACAATAATCAACATGCCGCACAGCGCAATCAGCGCCCCCGCCCAGTCATAATGGCTAAGCTTAACGCCATCGACAAAACGCAACCACAGCAGCGCGGTGCAGACATATACGCCGCCGTAAGCGGCATACACCCGCCCGCTTGCTGCCGGATGCAGCGTCAGCAACCAGACAAACATCATCAGCGCCAGACCTGCCGGAATTAACAGCAGCGGCGTTGCGCCGCGTTTTAACCATAGCCAGGGTAAATAACATCCGAGAATTTCACAGAGCGCGGTGGCAAAGAAAAGCAGCGTTGTTTTGAACATTAAAGACACGTAAAGAGAGCAGGTTGTTGGCCCATTTTACGCAATAATCTCCCTCTTCCCCACTCTTTTGTCGGGTATGCCGGCGAAAAGAGATGTAGTAAACTGCCTGCAGATTGCAGGGGCTTCCCCTTTTTATCACTCAAAGGAAACCGTGATGAAAATGACACAGAACACACGTTGCTGCCTGACGGCTATGCTGGCGCTGAGCGCCGTACTTTTTACCGCATCGTCTTTCGCGCAAACCAGCAAGCTGGTGATTGAATCCGGCGATAGCGCACAAAGCCGCCAGCAGGCCACCATGGAAAAAGAGCAGTGGAACGACACTCGCTCTTTGCGTCACAAGGTCAACACCCGCACCGAAAAAGAGTGGGATAAGGCTGACGTCGCTTTTGATGCGCAGGACAACTGCCAGAAGAGCGCGAACGTCAACGCGTACTGGGAACCGAACACCCTGCGCTGCCTCGACCGCCGTACAGGTCGCGCCATTGCGCCCTAATCCGTCACGCATCCATGGCGCCCGCGGGCGCGATATTTAGCTTTTATCGACAGGAACAGCCATGACCGACGCATATTCAATCAAACTTCGTCCGCTCGAGCGTGAAGACTTACGTTTTGTCCACCAGCTCGATAACAATGCCAGCGTGATGCGCTACTGGTTCGAAGAGCCCTACGAAGCCTTCGTTGAGCTCTCCGACCTTTACGATAAACACATTCACGATCAGAGCGAACGCCGGTTTGTTATCGAATGTAATGGTGAAAAAGCCGGGCTGGTGGAGCTGGTTGAGATCAACCACGTCCATCGCCGCGCCGAATTCCAAATCATCATTTCACCGGATTATCAGGGAAAAGGTCTGGCGACACGCGCGGCGAAGCTGGCGATGGACTATGGTTTTACGGTTCTCAATCTGTACAAACTGTATCTCATCGTCGACAGCGAAAATGAAAAAGCCATCCACATCTACCGCAAGCTTGGGTTTATGGTAGAGGGAGAGCTGATTCATGAATTTTTCATCAACGGCGAATATCGCAACACCATTCGTATGTGCCTGTTCCAGCATCAGTATATTAGCGAACACCGCACCCAGGGGCAGTCGCTGCTGAAGCCCACGGCTCAGTAGTATTCGATACTGTTTTTGATGGTATAACGACGGGTCAGCGGCGGCTGAACGCTTTCATCGACCACCTGCAGCTGGCAATCAACCGGGTTATCGTGGCTATCGTAGTCACAGGTTTGACGCACGTTCCCCAGTTGACGATCGTTAAAGGTGCTGGTCGCCGTGTAATCCAGCTTTTTACGCGGATCCGTCGCCGGCGTGGAGACCACCGTAAAACGCTCATTTTTCGCCACGGTGGTTTTACCGGTCGGATACCCCTCGCTGTCATACCGGTAGGTGGCCGTCGTCTCTTTGCCACGCGCGGCCACCACAAAGCCGTTATCATCCGTCTCCCAGGTAATGCCTGCCGACGGCAGTTCCGCAAGCTGGCATTTTCCCTGCAGGCGCAGGCGTTTCTCGCGGGTGCGGGCATCAAGATAGAAGTTGGCATCCAGCATCAGCGTCGCGCCGGTATTATTTTCCCGATCTTCCAGGTCCAACAGATCGAAACAGCCCTCCCTGGACAGGCTTGCACTCACCCGTTTAACCACCTCATCGTGTTCGTCGAACAGCGTCTGGCTAAAATCTTTCACCGGACCACGCAGCGGATCGAACTCGAACTCATTGGAAAAACTCGCCATTTCCGGCGTAAATGCTTCAGGCTTTTTCTGCGCATCGCAGGCGCTGAGCACCATCACCGCCGCTATCAGCAATAACCGTTTTTTCACGCCGAATCCCTTTTGTGTACATTGCAATCATATTAGCAAATACAATTGTTTACACCAGTTCTGCTATGCTTAAATCTGGATAACATTAATAAGGAGTCTATGATGAAACGCTCTCTCTGGCTATGCGCCGCTCTGCTGCTGGGTTCAACCTCGGCGCTGGCCGCTCCCGATTCCTGCGAACGCGTGAAGAACGATATTCAACAAAAGATTGTCAACAACGGCGTGCCGGCCTCAGGCTTTACTTTGGCGATCGTACCCAACGATCAACCCGATCAGCCCGGTGCCCAGGTTGTCGGCCACTGCGCTAACGACACCTTCAAAATTACCTATACGCGCAGCGCCGATTCCGACAGCGAAGTCCGTTAAGCACTTATTTTCATTCGAAGGATATTATCCCTGAGTTGACCAGGGATAATATCCTTCTACCCCACTTTGCGTATGATTGCTCGCCCATACACCGGAAAATGATACCGGCGATCTTTCAGCGGCAACACAACGATGGGGTGAGCCATGTCCAGTCAGGAACATTCTGGCGGCGTCAGCCGACGCACGTTAATCAAATCGTCTGCGATAGGCTCACTGCCGCTCGCCGCCGGTGGACTCTCGCTTCCTTTCAGTCTGCGTTCCGCTGCGGCGGCCGTTCAGCAGGCGACACAAAGTGAAGAGCGCATCGTCTGGGGCGCCTGTTCGGTAAACTGCGGCAGCCGCTGCGCGCTGCGTCTGCACGTTCGCGATAATGAAGTCACCTGGGTAGAAACGGATAATACCGGGATGGATAATTATGGCGATCATCAGGTACGCGCCTGTCTGCGCGGCCGCTCTATTCGCCGGCGAATCAATCACCCGGATCGCCTGAATTACCCGATGAAACGCGTCGGCAAACGCGGTGAAGGCAAGTTTGAGCGCATCAGTTGGCAAGAAGCGCTGGATACTATCGCCGGCAATCTGCAAAGAGTCGTCAAAGACTACGGCAACGAGGCGGTTTACATTAACTATTCGTCGGGGATTGTCGGCGGCAATATGACCCGTTCCTCGCCTTCGGCCTCGCCGGTCACCCGCCTGATGAACTGCTATGGCGGGTCGCTGAATCAGTACGGCACTTACAGTACCGCCCAGATTGCCTGCGCCATGCCCTATACCTACGGCAGTAACGAGGGCAACAGCACCTCAGATATCGAAAACAGCAGACTGGTGGTGATGTTCGGTAATAACCCGGCGGAAACCCGCATGAGCGGCGGCGGCATTACCTGGTATCTCGAGCAGGCCCGCGAACGCTCCAACGCGCGGATGATTGTCATTGACCCCCGCTATACCGATACTGCCGCCGGGCGGGAAGATGAATGGATCCCGATCCGTCCAGGCACCGACGCCGCACTGGTAGCCGGTATCGCCTGGGTACTGATTAACGAGAATCTGGTCGATCAGCCGTTCCTGGATAAATACTGCGTCGGCTACGACGAAACAACCCTTCCCGCCGGCGCCCCGCCAAACGGTCACTACAAAGCCTATATTCTCGGTCACGGCGAGGACGCTACCGCCAAAACGCCGCAGTGGGCGTCGCGGATCACCGGGATCCCCGTCGACCGAATCATTAAGCTGGCCCGCGAAATTGGCACCACCCGACCCGCCTGTATTTGCCAGGGCTGGGGACCGCAGCGCCAGGCTAACGGGGAGCTGGCTTCCCGGGCGATTGCCATGCTGCCGATTCTGACCGGTAACGTCGGCATTAACGGCGGTAACAGCGGCGCGCGCGAATCGACCTATACCCTGACCATTGAGCGCCTGCCGGTGCTGGTCAATCCGGTCAAAACCGCCATCTCCTGCTTTAGCTGGACCGACGCCATCGCGCGCGGCCCGGAGATGACCGCGCTGCGTGACGGCGTCAGAGGCAAAGATAAGCTGGATGTCCCGATTAAGTTTATCTGGAACTACGCCGGGAATACCCTCGTCAACCAGCATTCTGATATCAACAAAACCCACGAAATTCTCAAGGACGAGAAAAAATGCGAGATGATCGTGGTGATCGAAAACTTTATGACCTCTTCGGCGAAGTATGCCGACATTCTGCTGCCGGACCTGATGACCGTCGAACAGGAAGACATTATCCCTAACGACTACGCCGGGAACATGGGCTACCTGATTTTTATTCAGCCCGCGACCCCGGCAAAATTCGAACGCAAACCGATCTACTGGATCCTCAGTGAAGTGGCAAAACGCCTCGGCGATGATATTTATCAACGCTTTACCGAAGGTCGCACCCAGGAGCAGTGGCTCCAGTATCTGTACGCTAAAATGCTGGCCAGAGATCCGGCGCTGCCCTCCTATGAGGCCCTGAAAGCAATAGGGATTTACAAGCGTAAAGATCCGGACGGCCATTTTGTCGCCTATCGCGATTTTCGTGCGGACCCGCTCTCACACCCGTTAAAAACGCCCTCCGGCAAAATTGAGATTTACTCCAGTCAGCTGGCGGATATTGCTGCCCGTTGGCAGTTGCAAACGGATGAAACGATCGACCCGTTGCCGATTTACGCCTCCACTTTCGAAGGCTGGGATGACCCGCTGCGCGACCAGTTCCCGCTGCAGCTTTTCGGTTTTCACTACAAAGCCCGAACCCACTCCAGCTACGGGAACGTCGATGTGCTGCAGGCCGCCTGCCGCCAGGAGGTATGGATCAATCCGCTTGATGCCGGGAAGCGCGGAATTAAAAACGGCGATCTGGTACGCGTCTTCAACCCGCGCGGCGAATTGCATATTCCGGCGAAAGTTACGCCGCGTATCATGCCCGGCGTAGCGGCCATGGGCCAGGGAGCATGGCATGACGCCAGCATGGACGGTGACCGCATCGATCGTGGCGCCTGCATTAATACCCTGACCACCCATCGCCCTTCACCGCTGGCCAAAGGAAATCCACAGCATACGAACCTCGTTGACATCGCCAGAATCGAGGGCCCGGCGTCATGATCTCCCGGAAGCAATGTCACGCAGACGGCCTGACAACACGCAAGGAGATCGTCCATGGGTAGTGGATGGCATGAATGGCCGCTGGTGCTGTTTACGGTGCTCGGTCAATGCGTGGCGGGAGCAACTATCGTCAGCGGCCTGGGATGGCTGTCGCTGACAGATAACTCCGAGGCCCGGCAGCGTCTGGTCAAGCGCATGGTCTTTCTCTGGCTCATGATGGGGGTCGGTTTCCTGGCGTCGGTTATGCATCTGGGATCGCCGCTCCGGGCATTCAACTCTCTTCATCGCATTGGCGCCTCGGCGCTCAGTAATGAAATCGCCAGCGGCGCCCTGTTCTTCGCCGTCGGCGGCTTCTGGTGGTTGCTGGCGAGGCTCGGCAAACTGCCTGCTTCCCTCAGCCGCCCCTGGCTGCTGCTGAGCATGCTGCTGGGCGTCATGTTTGTGCTGGCGATGACCCGGGTGTACCAGATTGAGACCGTCCCGACATGGTATAGTGGCGGCACGACAACATCCTTCTTTCTGACGATGGCGCTGAGCGGGCCGCTGTTCGCCGCGCTATTATTGCGGGCAGCTAACGTCGAGTTCAACGGGCGCTTTTTCGCCTCCTTGAGCGTGCTGGCGCTGTTTGTCAGCGTTGCGCTGGTGATTCAGCAGGGCGTTGAACTCAACGAGATTCAGAGTTCAGTGCAGCGCGCCGGCGCGCTGGTGCCAAATTATGCCGCGTTACAGATCTGGCGCATCGCGCTGCTGGCATCTGGGCTGGGCTGCTGGATCTGCCCGCTTTGCCGGAACCAAACCCCGCGCCCAGGCAGTTTGTTCATCGGACTGCTGCTGGTTCTGGCCGGAGAACTTATTGGCCGCGGTCTGTTTTATGGTCTGCATATGACCGTCGGCGTGGCGATTGCTGGTTAATATTCAGGCGTGGCACCGTCCCGCCTCAGTAAGGAAGCGTACATGATACAAGCTCACTACCGCGACGCCGTCGCGTTGAGCGCCCGCACCCTGGGCGCCCTGTTTTCATTTACCCCGGAAAGCGAGCAGGCCGCACCGCTGGTAGCAGCCCTACGAGACGGCAGCTGGCGGGCGCAATGGCCGTTTCCGGTAGCCGATTCGCTGGCGACCGGGTTCGCCGACGCCAGCGATGAACCGCTCCCCCAGGCCTGGCAACGCCTGTTTATTGGTCCTTGGGCGCTGCCCGCGCCGCCGTGGGGTTCGGTCTGGCTGGATAAAGAGAATGTGCTGTTCGGCGACTCCACTCTGGCATTGCGGGAGTGGATGCGAGCGAACGGAATTGGCCACGCGGCGCAGAGCCAGGAGCCGGAAGATCATTTCGGCACGCTCCTGCTGCTGGCCGCCTGGCTGTGCGAGTCCGGGCAGGAGGAGGCGTTTTCGCAGCTTCTCGCCTGGCACCTGCTTCCCTGGTCCGGCCGCTTCCTCGAGGTGTTTATCGCCGGGGCCGGGCACCCCTTTTATCAATCCCTCGGACAGCTGGCTCAGGTGACCCTCGCCGAATGGCAGCGCCAGCTTCCCATTGCCGTCGCCGACAAACCGCTTTATCGCTAAACGCACCGCCATGTCGGGAAGACTGACATGGCGTTTTTAGTGACAACGTCACGAAGACAGCTTATTTAAGCGCCCGCATCCGCTCGCTGTTTCAGCGTCACCGGCATTTATAGCTTTTGCGTCTAAGCTTATTTCCTATCACAATAAGCTTATGTTTCACGCTAACCGTAACCGCTGATGCACCGTCTGCATAATTATCCTGCTGTTCAGGTCATGTTCCGTCGCCTGCTGATTGCGACTCTGGTCGGTATTCTGGCGGCGCTGGCCGTTGCGTTATTTCACTCGTCGATGGCGATCCTGGAACGGCTCTTTCTCAACGATCATAGCGGGAGTCTGGTTAATGCGGCCGAGGGACTACCCGGCTGGCGACGTCTGCTCACGCCGGCGGCGGGCGGACTGGCAGCCGGCGCCCTGCTCTGGTTCTGGCAATGTCGGACCCGCCAGCGCCCGCATGCGCCCACCGACTACATGGAAGCGCTGGACACCGGAGACGGTCAGTTTGATACCCCCGCCAGCCTGGTTAAATCCCTGGCGTCCTTGTTAGTGGTGACCACCGGCAGCGCGATTGGTCGCGAAGGCGCGATGATTTTGCTGGCCGCCCTGGCCGCGTCGCTGTTCGCCCGCCGCTTTACGCCAAAAACAGAATGGAAGCTGTGGGTCGCCTGTGGGGCCGCCGCCGGGATGGCCAGCGCCTATCACGCACCGCTGGCGGGTAGCCTGTTTATTGCCGAAATTTTATTTGGCACGCTGATGCTTGCGTCACTGGGTCCGGTGGTCATTTCCGCGGTTATCGCCCTGCTGGTCACGCAGTTGATCAACGGTGGCGCATCGCCGCTGTATCAGGTGGAGTTTCATGAGACGCTGACCGCACTCCACTATGCGCTGATGCTCGCTACCGGACTGCTGGCCGGGCTTTGCGGGCCGCTGTTTATCGCGATGATGAGCTACAGCCACCGCTGTTTTTTACGCATGAAGCTCTCACCGCCGTGGCAGCTGGCGCTCGGCGGAATGATTGTCGGCCTGCTGTCGCTGGTCACGCCTGCGGTGTGGGGTAATGGTTACAGCACGGTGCAGCATTATCTGCAGTCACCGCCGCTGTTTAGCGCCATCGCGGTGGTCCTGGTGTGCAAACTGTTCGCGGTGCTGGCCAGCAGCGGATCCGGCGCGCCGGGCGGCGTGTTTACCCCTACGCTGTTCGTCGGGCTGGCGATGGGCATGCTGTTTGCCAGCTTCAGCGGGCTGTGGCTGCATCACGATCAAGAGCTGGCGATTATGATTGGTCTGACCGGAATGGCGACCTTTCTGGCGGCCACGACGCATGCGCCGATTATGTCGACATTGATGATCTGTGAAATGACCGGGCAATACCTGTTACTGCCCGGCTTATTGATTGCCAGCGTACTGGCATCGGTGCTCTCCCGGACGTTACGCCAGGACTCTATCTACCGCCATCACGTCGCCGAGCATGGTTAGGTCTATATACTGGCTCAGCTCACGCTGTTCGGCGCGCGGCAGGTAGGGAAGCTCGCCGATCAGCGGCCCAGGCAGCTTTTTACTCAGCACCTCGATGATTTCGGCGTAATGCGCTAAGCCTGGGTTAATTCGGTTTGCCACCCAGCCAATCATCGGCAGACCGTCGTTGGCAATGGCCTGGGCGGTCAGCAGAGCATGGTTAATGCAGCCTTCCTGGATGCCTACGACCATCACCACCGGAAGCTGCTCCTGCACCACCCATTCCGAAAGCGGACGCAGGTCGTTCATCAGACTCCGCCAGCCGCCGGTCCCCTCAACCACCACATGATCGACCTGCCCGCTCAGGCGCTGAAGACCATCCGACAGCAGCCCATAGTTTATCGGGCAGCTGTGCGCCACGCTGCTCTCATCTTCGCTTAATGCTATGGGATTGACAGCATCATACGGTAACGCCAGCGACGACACGCTTTGTAAAATCAGCGCATCTTTGTTACGCAATCCGTCCGGCGTCTCTTTGCTGCCCTTCGCCACAGGCTTGTATCCCGCGACGCTTTTGCCGCTGGCAGCAAGTGCCTGCAACAGCGCACGAGAAACCACTGTCTTCCCGACAGAGGTGTCAGTACCTGTTATAAAGAAACGCTTAAACATCATTAACCCCACAGTTATGTTGATGATTTATACAGAAGAGAAGGAATAAACTGTGGGAAAAGTCTACGCGAAGCCGCCGGATACCAGCTTGAGATAGCGCAATTTTTGGTGTGACTATGAAAAAATGTTAACCCTGTAACAGTCGAATTAGCAGAGATCCGTTATAGAGGGCATCCTTCACCAGCGCTGCGCCGGCCATCGTTCCACGGTTAGAAAACTGCGTACTTTCAACGGTAATATGCCGGCTGTAGGCAGGCAGGGATTGTTGCCGAATACAATCTGAAATGGCGGGAAATAAGATATCGGCCGCCAGACTAAACGGCGAGCCAATGAGGATTTTTTGCGGGTTGAACAAATTGACCATGATCGCCAGAATCCGCCCGACGTGCTGGCCCACGCCGCTAATAATATCCCGCGCCAGCAAATCGCCCTGCAGCGCCGCCTGGCACAGCCACTCCACGCTCAACGGCTGCTGATGCAGCATCGAACTCATTGATTTCGTCATTCGCACCTGGGCCAGCTCCAGCACGCTTTCGACGCTGGCGATAGTCTCCAGGCAACCGTGGTTACCGCAGTAGCATCGCTTGCCGTAGGGATCGACCTGGGTATGACCGATCTCGACCAGACTGCTGCTGCCCGCATGCAGCAGGCGACCATCGGTAATCACCCCGGCGCCGACGTTATGATCAATCACCACCTGAATAACGTCCCGCGCCCCGCGGGAGGCGCCAAACAGCGACTCCGCCATCGTCCAGGCGCTGATATCATGCTGGATATAGACCGAGACGCCGGTGTGGTTCGCCAGAACCTCGCCAAGGGGCAGATCTTTGACCTCTTCATAAAATGGCATCCGGTGAATCACGCCGTTTTCGGTATCAATGATGCCCGGCATGGTAACGGCGATGGCGGTCAGACGTTCCAGTTTCTTTTGATGGCGGATAAAGAACTGGTCGATATGCTCAACAACACGCGTCAGGAACGGCTGTTCATGCTGGAGCGCCAGCTCAAGCTGCTCCTCAACCACCAGCTTGCTGCTGAGATCGCGTAGCGCAAGGTGAATTTCACCGCGGCTGATTCGCACGGAGAGATAGTGCCAGGCCTCGGTCTCAACCATCAGCCCTACGGCGGGACGCCCGCGACTCCCCGGCTCCTGGATTTCCGTCTCCTGAACCAGATGCGCTTCGAGCATTTCACGCACGATTTTTGTAATGCTGGCCGGCGCCAGTTGCGCAAAACGGGAGAGGTCGATGCGCGACACCGGGCCAAGCTGATCAATCAGGCGATATACTGCTCCTGCATTGGTCTGCTTTATTTGATCGATATGGCCTGGCTGACTGTCCGCTACCACCATTGACTCCCTTTATTTTCGCGCTTCGAAATAAACTTTTAGCTATGGTGAAGCACTTGGGTAGCACTCGTCAAATTTTTACTTAGCCTTGTGATTTACCGCACATTTTTGACTGTTTTTAGTCTTAATTATTCACCGCAGCGGCGGCAAGAAGGTATTCACGAAAGCGTTGCGCCGCCTGGCTCTGTTCATGATGCTTCGACCACACCAGCCACATTTCCGAAACGGCATCCTGTTCTTTGATGGGTAGCCAGCGCATCTCGTTGAGCTGCACCCGCTTAAACGACGCCGGTAATATCGATACCCCCAGTCCGGAAGCCACCAGGCCGATAATCGTCATCGCCTCGCCCACTTCCTGGGCGATCATCGGCGTCTGACCATAGCGTCGCATCAGCCCCAGAATGTCGTCATACAGCCCGGTACCGACGTGCGGGTCAAAAAAGACGAACGGTTCGCGAGCCAGCTCGATCAGGCTTACCGCCTCCTGACGCGCCAGGGGATGGTCGCTCGGCACCATTGCCAGCAGCGGTTCGCGCAGCACCCGTTCCCAGACTAGCGTCTCCGGCAACTGCGTATTGCGCATCAGCCCCAGATCGAGGGCGCCTTCATTCAGCGGCACAATCTGCTCGCGGGTATTGGTTTCCCGGGTCTGGATATGCACGTCCGGGTAACGGCGGCGAAAGGTGGACAGCGTATCGGAAACCGCCTTGATGAACGGCGCGGAGGAGGTAAAGCCGATGTGCAGCTCCCCGGTTTCACCATGATGCAGACGGCTTGCGCGCGCCGCCGCGTCGTCGACCAGGCTGAGGATGTGCCGGCTATCGGCAAGAAACTGCCGGCCCGCCGCCGTCAGGCTCACGCTGCGGTTGGTTCTGGCGAAGAGGCGTGCGCCAATCTGCTGTTCAAGTATCTGAATCTGCTGGCTTAACGGTGGCTGGGAAATGTTCAGCCGTGCCGCAGCCCGACCAAAATGGAGCTCTTCGGCGACGGCAATGAAGTAGCGGAGATGGCGCAGCTCGATATTCATATCTAAAACGTCTTATTTGAGATTATTAATATATTAGACAGAATATTTACATTTTCATACCCTTAAAATGTGATCTGTGATGTTTCCTAACTCTGTGTTCTCAGCAAGGATTTTTCCGTGAGTCGTACAACTACCGTTGACACCGTGCCGGCAAGCGAGGTCAGCGACAATGTTATATCCCAGCCAAATCAGTTTATTAAGCGCGGTACCCCCCAGTTTATTCGGGTCACTCTCGCCCTCTTCTCCGCCGGTCTGGCCACTTTCGCCCTGCTCTACTGCGTCCAGCCGATTCTGCCGGTGCTCTCGAGCGAATTTGGCGTGACTCCCGCCAGCAGCAGCGTTTCGCTGTCGATTTCCACCGCGATGCTCGCCGTTGGCCTGCTGTTTACCGGCCCGCTTTCGGATGCGATCGGCCGTAAACAGGTGATGGTCACCGCGCTGGTGCTGGCCTCATGCTGTTCTTTACTGTCTACGATGATGTCGAGCTGGCACGGTATTTTGATTATGCGGGCGCTGATTGGCCTGTCGTTAAGCGGCGTAGCGGCGGTCGGGATGACCTATCTGAGTGAGGAGATCCACCCCAGCGTCGTCGCCTTTTCCATGGGGCTGTACATCAGCGGCAACTCGATTGGCGGAATGAGCGGTCGTCTGCTGACCGGGGTTTTCACCGACTTTTTCGGCTGGCGCGTGGCGCTGGCGGTGATCAGCTGCTTTGCGCTCGCCTCGGCCATTATGTTCTGGCGAATCCTGCCGGAATCGCGACACTTCCGCCCGAGTTCGCTGCGCCCTAAAACCCTGCTGATTAACCTGCACCTGCACTGGCGCGATCGCGGGCTGCCGCTGCTGTTCCTTGAAGGATTCCTGCTGATGGGGTCTTTTGTCACCCTCTTCAACTACATCGGCTATCGCCTGATGATGTCGCCATGGTCGCTGAATCAGGCGGTGGTTGGCCTGCTCTCCGTCGCCTATCTGACCGGCACCTGGAGTTCCCCAAAGGCCGGAGCGATGACCGCGCGCTACGGCCGCGGCCCGGTGATGCTTGCCTTTACCGCCGTCATGCTGGCCGGGCTGACGCTGACCCTGTTTTCCTCTTTGTGGCTGATATTTGCGGGCATGCTGCTGTTCTCCGCCGGTTTCTTTGCCGCTCACTCGGTAGCCAGCAGCTGGATTGGTCCTCGTGCGCGCCGCGCCCGCGGCCAGGCATCGTCGCTGTACCTGTTCAGCTACTATCTCGGTTCCAGTATTGCGGGGACAGTAGGTGGAGTGTTCTGGCATAACTACGGCTGGAACGGCGTGGGTGGTTTTATCGCGCTGATGCTAATGGCCGCACTGCTTACCGGCGTTTGCCTGCACAAACGTCTGCAATAATCTCTCTTTACGTGGCCTTTATTGGCCACGTCTTTCACCACATGCCCAGTACCGACGACGCACCCAATAACTCTCTGACGGCATCGATAGACAGCAGTGCAATAAACAGCATAGTGAACGGATTCATAATGACTCCCGAACTGCGGCCTGTGCTTCAATAAGTTTAGCTGCTGCTCAAAAAGAATCCGCTATTCTGGCCACATCAATGTGACAATATTGCGATCCTGCCTCCGGCCGGGTGAAAACTGGCGCTATCGTCCGTCATGCCCCGCTCGCGCGTCGGGCCCGCGGCACGGCGCGCCTTGCGTCTCGTGTGGAAGATTAGCGCGGATCAGGATAGTGTAGAGGCCAACGGGCAACGCCTTTCGTTCACTCGCCACAGGCCAAACAAAACATGACTGACAACAAAAACTATCAGCAGCTTACCCGCACTTTCCAGCGTCTTTCTCGCTTCTCGCATCTCGGCGCTATCGCCGGCTGGGATATGTTCGCCATGATGCCGCCGGGCGGCAGCGCCGCGCGAGGAGAGGCGCTGGCAGAACTGGACGTGCTGCAACATCAAATTCTGACGGATAAGAGCGTGGCTGAAGCGTTGCGCAACGCACGCCAGGAAAACCTGAATGACGTTGAACAAGCTAATCTGCGCGAAATGACCCGCCAGTACGAACAGGCGGCGCTGCTGCCGGAAAGTCTGGTTGAGGCCAAATCACTGGCGGGCAGCCGCTGCGAACACGCCTGGCGCAGCCAGCGTCCGGCGAACGACTGGGACGGTTTTGCCGAAAACCTGCGCGCGGTGGTGAAACTGAGCCGTGAAGAAGCGGCGATTCGCGCCGGGGCGAAAGGCGGCTCTCGCTATGATGCCCTGCTGGATATTTTCGAACCGGATATGACCAGCGCGCGGCTTGACGTGTTGTTTGCCGATCTCAAATCCTGGCTGCCGACCCTGCTCGCCAGCGTCGTCGAAAAGCAGTCCCTGAACCCGCCCGTTGCGCCGCAGGGGCCATTCCCGATCGCCGGGCAGCGTGAGCTGGGACTGGAAGCGATGCGGATTCTGGGCTTTGATTTTGATGGCGGGCGTCTGGATATCAGCGCCCATCCGTTCTGCGGCGGCGTGCCGCAGGATGTGCGCATCACCACCCGCTATAACGAAGAGGACCTGCTCAGCGCCCTGTTCGGGGTGATTCATGAAACCGGTCATGCGCGCTATGAACAGAACCTGCCGCGAAAATGGCTCGATCAACCGGTGGCGCTGGCCCGCTCAACGGCGATTCACGAATCGCAAAGCCTGTTCTTCGAAATGCAGCTCGGACGCAGCGATGCTTTCCTGAAACGCCTGCTGCCGGCCGTGCGTCAGCGTTTTGGCGAACAGCAAGCCTTCAGCACTGAGAATTTCATTGCCTGGAACCAGCGCGTTAAGCCGGGTTATATCCGCGTGGATGCTGACGAGGTCAGCTATCCGGCGCATGTTATCCTGCGCTATGAGATTGAACGAGCGCTGATCGATGGTGACATCGAGGTGGAGGATATTCCCGCGCTGTGGGATGAGAAAATGCGCAGCTGGCTGGGACTCTCTACCACCGGCAATTATCGTAATGGCTGTATGCAGGACATTCACTGGACCGATGGCGGGTTTGGTTACTTCCCTTCTTATACCCTCGGCGCCATGTACGCCGCACAGCTGATGGCCGCCGCGAAGCGCGCGTTGCCACAGCTGGAGACCAACATTGCCAACGGTGATTTCTCGACGCTGTTTGCCTGGCTACAGCAGAATATCTGGCAGCACGGCAGCCGGTTTAGCACCTCACAGCTGATCATCAACGCCACCGGGGAAGATCTGAACAGCGACTATTTCCGCCAGCATCTTACCGCGCGCTACCTGTAAAGCCCTCCGTCGCGCCGGGGCACTCCCGGCGCTCAGCGAAATATCCTCGTCTCCGTTTCGGTTGTACATATCGTTACACGCCGATACCAAACACTCACGGAAAGCCAGAAAAGACAGGCATATAGTTCTTTCAACGGCCCCGCAGTGGGGTTCATTGAAAAAACAATTTCGAGGATATCAGAATGAAAAAAGTATTAGCTCTGGTCGTTGCCGCTGCTATGGGTCTGTCTTCTGCTGCTTTCGCTGCTGATGCAGTAAGCACCACTCAGGCTCCGGCTGCTGCAACTCACAGCACCACTGCCAAGACCACCCATCATAAAAAACACCACAAAGCCGCTGCCAAACCAGCCGCTGAACAGAAAGCCCAGGCTGCGAAAAAACACCACAAAGCCGCCGCCAAACCAGCCGCTGAACAGAAAGCTCAGGCCGCGAAAAAACACCACAAAGCCGCTGCCAAACCAGCCGCTGAGCAGAAAGCCCAGGCCGCGAAAAAACACCACAAAGCGGCAACCAAACCCGTTGCTCAGAAAGCCCAGGCAGCGAAAAAGCACCACAAAGCCGCGGCTAAACCGGTAGCGCAGAAAGCTCAGGCAGCAAAAAAACACCACAAAACCACTAAACATCAGGCCGCTAAACCGGCTGCACAACCGGCTGCTTAATTCTTCCGCGAAGTCAGGTTAATCATAAACCGGCGCTGTTTCAGCGCCGTTTTTTTCTGGAGGGCACTTATGCTGCGGCGCTATCGTTTTGAGCTCATCCTGATCCTGTTAATTCTCTGCGCGCTGATTGCGACCCGCTTTTTCCTCTACTGAATAAGACGGCGCGTCATCACGCTGCGCGGCGACTCTCCGGCCCGACGTCTCACCACGCTTTTGCCGTCCACCTTGCTCTCCCTTGCCGTACCGCCTGGATTGAGCGCTGAATACCACATCAAGGCGCTGGTTTTGATCACAAGGCCACTCACTCAGACCGCTGCCCCTCCTGTTGCGGGAAAGCACTAACGAACCGCCAGCAGCCAGCCATGAATCCCCACGCCATACACCCCAAGGATCAGCAAAAAACAGGCGGCAATTGTCGTTAAGCGATGGGTATGCGCCGGGGCCAGCCAGCGTCGAATGGCGAGGATGTAGCACGACAGCACCCCAAGATCGATAGCCACCCAGATGATGCTCAACAGACCAAGGCTCAGGCCGACATCGCTGGTAATGTGGATAAACTGCGGGAAAAACGCGGCAAAGAACAGAATGTCCTTGGGATTACTCAGGGCGGTCACAAATCCGGACCACACGCCGCCTCGCGCGGTCGCCGCGCCAGGCGCCATATGCGGCGCACGCAGCATACTCAGGGCCAGCCACGTAATATAGAGGGACCCCAGCGCCGCCAACAGCAGCAGAATATCGGGATGGATCGCCACGGCGCCGGTCAACATTGCCGCCGCAACGGCCATCAGCACCAGCGACGCGAGATTGCTGCCCATCATCGTACGCAGTGCTGATGAAGTCCCGTCTCTGGCGGCGCAGCCGGTCACCAGGAGCACTACCGGGCCCGGCGTAGCAATCAGCGCCAGCACCGTCATGCTGTATCCCGCCATCAATGCATAGTTCATGATACTGACTCACTCTCTTTTTTTAGGTCAGCGCATTTTCTATTTAGATTTCAGGATTGAAAAACGACAAATGGTGAGTTTGAATGTGAGTTTAACTCAACATAAAAAGCTGACCGCTATGTCGATGCCGCCGCTGTATGCCCTCCGCGCTTTTGAAACCGCCGCCCGCCTTGGCTCCTTTAGCAAAGCCGCCGCCGCGCTGCACGTTACCCCCGGGGCGATCAGCCGTCATATCAGTACGCTCGAGGCCTGGTTTGACTGCCGGTTGTTTACCCGTCAGGGGCCAAAAGTGGAGCTCACCGATGCCGGGAGGCAGCTCGCCAGCGCGCTGGCGGAAAACTTTGCCGCCATCGACAGCGCCTGCCAGACCTTGCGGCATCAGGCGGGCAAACTGCGGCTGAAATCGCCATCGACATTAACCATGCGCTGGCTGCTGGATGTGTTGCAGCGCTTTCGCCAACACCATCCGCGACCGGTAATAGAGATGAGCAGCGTGTGGATGGACAGAGACAGCGTAGACTTCAGCCGTGAGCCTTATGATTGCGCGATTCTGCTCGGCGATGGTCATTTCGGCGAAGAGACCTGTCACCGGCTGTTGTTTGCCGAATGGCTGGTTCCGATCTGCGCCCCGGCCATGGTCGAGGCCGCTCGCCAGGGGTTATCCGCCTGCCCGCTGATTCATCCGACGACCGATCGCCGGGACTGGCGACGTTGGCTACAGCATGCCGGAGCGTTATCGCCGACCGAAATACACCGGGGAATCGTCTTTGATAGTCTGGAACAAGGCACGATGGCCGCCATGAGCGGCCACGGAGTCTCGGTGGGCGATCTCTTTTTGAGTCTGGAAGCCATTCGCAGCGGCCTGCTGGCGCTGCCGTTCCCGCAGGCCGTTGCAACCGGCGAGGGCTATTACCTGGTGTGGCCAAAAAAGACGCTTAATCCACAGCCTGTCGCCCTGCTGTATCAATTTCTACTCGAGCATATCCCGGCGCCGTTCCCTGACGGAATAACCCGCCTGGGCCAGGCGCCAAAGTGACAGCGGCCCTGACGGTTTACATGACATGAACAGCCTGTACCACCAGATATCCCGCCGCGCCCCAGATGAAAACCGACGCGAGAGAAACATAAACTAACGCACGAATACCTTTTTTAGACATACATCCTCCCGAAACCGGAGATAAGAATTAGCTGATATCATCGCCGGGATAACATCTCTGTTTGTTCAACGGCAGAGAGGAATAACAATATTTGCGGTGAGAAAATGTTTCACATTGAAAACAACTGAGAATGATGTAAAGAAGTGCATTTTTCGCAGAGGCGATGTTTACTTTTTATTGTTCATCGTCGCTGTCCACGAAATAAACTCCCGCCCCCTCGGCGCGGCCCTGTCGCTTAATTTTCGTCTGATTTGGTACTTTCCGTAACCCGATTTATGTTGCTTCCGCTAGCGCTTTCTGCGGAAATAACGCTATGGAGAGATGCGCGCTAACCGGTTGAGTTATCTTCATTCTTCCGCATAAAAGAGCCGTTTTGAGGTAATTTTGTCCGCCGTTGGCTTTGATTAAAATTACTCTTAACTTTCATAAACTTAAATCTCCTGCTACTGTCAATATACACAAAATCATCCCGGCGGCTTCACCGCGTGAAGCGTGCGAAAGGATGCAATGTAGAAACATAATTTCTCCCCAGAGAGTGATATGCGTAGAGACGTACTGTTATTGCTGTGTTCATTTTGTTTGTTGTCCCCGTTTGCTCACGCTGATGATGACAGCATGAGTGCGAAAGATATCAAGACGCTTTTTTTCGGTCATGACGATCGCAAACCGGTCAACAATCCGGCGGAGGAACCCTGGGATGCCATTGGCCAATTAGAAACGGCCAGCGGCAATCTGTGTACCGCTACCCTCATTTCGCCGAATCTGGCGCTGACCGCCGGTCACTGTCTGCTGACGCCGCCAAAAGGCAAGCCGGATAAACCCGTTGCGCTGCGCTTTATTTCGCGCAAGGGCGGCTGGGTGTATGAGATTCACGGCATTGAAGGTCGCGTCGACCCGTCGCTGGGCAAACGGCTCAAAGCCGATGGCGACGGCTGGATTGTCCCCTCGGCCGCCGCCCCCTGGGACTTTGGCTTAATCGTTTTACGCTACGCGCCGGGCGGAATCACGCCGATCCCGCTGTTCAGCGGCGATAAGGCCGCTCTCACCGCCGCGCTGAAGGTGTCGGAGAGAAAAGTCACCCAGTCCGGCTACCCGGAAGACCATCTGGATAATTTGTACAGCCATCAGGACTGCATTGTGACCGGCTGGGCGCAGACCACGGTGCTGTCCCATCAGTGCGATACGCTCCCCGGCGACAGCGGTTCGCCGCTGCTGTTGAAAACCGATACCGGCTGGCAGGTCATTGCCGTACAGAGCTCAGCGCCCGGTGCGAAAGATCGCTGGCGGGCGGATAACCGGGCGATTTCGGTGACCGGTTTTCGTGACAAGCTGGAGGCGCTGGCCAGCGAGTAAACCATCAGCCCTGCTGCTGGCGCAGCTGTAGCAATGACGTAATCGGCATCGGTTCGCTGAAGTAAAAACCCTGCAATCGATCGCATCCCGCGCGCCGCAGCAGCGCCAGCTGCTGCTGATTCTCAACCCCTTCGGCCACCACCGTCATTCCCAGCGCTCCGGCGATACGCACGGTCCCGCGAACCAGTTCCGCAGCCTGGGCATCCACATCCACCAGCCCGGCCAGCGATTTATCAATTTTAAGCGTGTCAAAGCGAAAACTGCGCAGATAGCCGATGCTGGAATAGCCAATGCCGAAATCATCCAGCGCCACCGCGGCTCCCAGCGCCTTCAAGTTTTCAATGGCCGCAAGGGCGCGGGCTGGATTTTCCATCACATAGCTCTCGGTCACCTCGATTTGCAAACGGCGGGCCGGAAAATGGCAGCGGGCGAGCACCTGGACGACGCGCGTTTCAAACTCCGGGTCGCGAAACTGTGCGGGCGAGATATTCACCGACAGCATCAATTCCCCGATGGCCTGGAGATCGCAACAGGCCCGATAGAGCGCAAACTGTCCCAGCGCATAGATCAGACCGCTGCTTTCCGCGATGCCGATAAAGACATCCGGCGACAGCGGACCTTCCGGTCGGCGGGGCCAACGCAGCAGCGCTTCGACGCCCTCCATCACCAGGGTATCGGCGTTAACAATCGGCTGGTACCAGACATCAAATTCATCGTTTTCCAGCCCCTGGCGAATGCCGTTTTCGATATTCAGCTGATATTGCCGGGTATCGTTGAGGGTCTCGTCATACCAGGAGGTGCGCCCTTTCCCTGATTTTTTCGAGTGATACATCGCAATATCGGCCCGGCGAAACAGCTCGGTGCTCGAACAGGATGCGGGAGTGCCGCTGGCAATGCCGATGCTGGCGCTGATGTAAATTTTCCGCTCATTGAGCTTCACCGGCGATTTCAGCATCTCCAGCACCGCCCACGCAAAGGCCGATGCGTGATCCACCGCCTGCTCCCCGCTGATGGTCATGGCAAATTCATCGCCGCCCATGCGGGCCAGCAGGCCGTCGCCCGGCACCCGCTCCTGCAGCTCCCGAGCAATATGGGCAATTAGCGCGTCGCCGACATCATGCCCGTAGTTATCGTTGACATCCTTAAACCCGTCGAGATCAATAAACACCACGCACTGGGTCTCATGCTGCGACTTATCGCACTCCTGATTCAACCGCCCGATCAGCGCCCGGCGGTTGGGCAACTGGCTGAGCCAGTCGGTTAGCGCGATTTTGCGCGCCAGCGTCTCTCCACAGGACAGTTTGTACAGCCCGAGGCAGCTGAAGAGAATAAACAGCAGGATCAGGCTGGCGGCCATCAGGGCGATAAGTCGGATACTGCTCGACGCCGCCTCCGCCGCCTCCGCGCCTGGCAGACGCGGCTGCCAGCTGAGATAGCCTATGATCTCCCCGGCATTGGTACGCAGCGGAATACTGTACTCACCGCTCCCCTGCGTCTCATGCAGACCGCTAATCTGAAAAGTATCCCCCAGTTTTTGCAGCATCCCGGCATTGATATGCCGGGTGACCACCAGGTAGCGACGCGTATCATCATGCACCTGTAAGCGCCCCAGCGTCGGGCGAATCAGTCCGATACCAATAAAGGCAATGCCTTCACGGGTGCGGGTAATACCGGCGTAGGCGCCTTTGCCGCTGCGCAACGCTTCAGCATGCCGGGCGATGAGTGATTGCAAGCCGCTGCCAAAAAAGCGCGTGTCGGTTTCGTTAAAGGCCTGGCTGCGAAACGATCCCCACAGCACGCGATAATGCTGATCGAGCACGAAGGTACCGTCGTAAAGATTGTTGATTTTGAAGCCCGAACCCCAGGAGTCATATAGCCAGCCGGCATTCAGCATGGGGGCGTAGGTTTGTTTAACCGCGTCGTCCCAAATCGAGTTATCCAGTACCAGCGACAGGACGCGGTTCACCGATGTTTGCACCGCGCCATCCACGGAAAGAACGGAGCGATGCCTGTCGATTTCATTGGTTTTAATGCTAATCAAATGCTGGGAAAGATAGATTAAAGAAATAACAGAAACAATGAGGCCGATACCGGCAAGGAAGATCATGACCGAAAGCGTTTTGGCCGAGGGAAGATTGCGCCAGCCAGGCAAATTAACCATGCTTTGTCCTCATCACGGCTGAAGGTAAACGCGCCGCCAGTACTCTTTTTTAAAGAATAATACAGAGAACAAATTTTGCCGCCCGCGCAAGCAGGCGGCATCACATTATGCCAGTTTAATCAGCACCATTCCGGTCACCAGCAATATCACGCCGATCCAGCCTTTATGATTTAAGCGTTGGCCGAATAAAATCCATCCTGCCGCAATGGTGGCGGCAATACCGAAACCGCCCCACAGCGCATAGGCCACCGACAGGTCAATTCCCTTCACCGCCTGGGAGAGCGCGCTGAAGGCGCCCAGCACCGCCAGCAGCGACAGTATGCCGTATACTTTACGACGAAAACCGTCTGAAAATTTCAAAAAGACGTTAGCGACAATTTCCAGCACGATGGCCAGCGCCAGCCAGGCGCCGTGAATCCACTCAAACTGTTGCATGGGCCGCCTCCGTTGGCTGCTTCAGCGTTTTTTGGGTACCGGATTTAATTAGTACGATCCCGGCCACCAGCGTCGCCAGTCCCGCCATTTTGACCAACGAAAGCGCTTCATCAAACAGCAGAACGCTGAATAACGTGATCAGTAAAATACCGATACCCTCCCACAGGGCGTAGGCCACGCCGAGGGCGATTTTTTTAACGGCAAAAGCCAGAAATATATAGGAAAGCGCAATCATCACCAGCATTAAAATAAAGCCTGTGTGCCCACCGCTGACGCTGGCCCATTTCATAGAAAGTGTGCCGGTAATTTCAGCAACGATTGCTAAAGCTAATAATATCCAATAAAACATAATCCTTCTCCTGCTAGAGAATATAATCCACCGCGGCTTACAGCGAAGGTAAACCGAAAAAATTCTAAGATTGTTTAGCCGTGCGCAGTGCGCCAGCTCAGGCAGAGAGAAAGGACTAAAGCGCGGAGCGCCAGTGTTGCTCGCCGGCAAAGCGGCAGCCAGGGAAGGAAACTGCAGGGTGAGTCGAAATATACATCCTGAACTGATTGTCCATAAAATTACAATTATCCGCGGTATTGCTTCTCGTCATTGCGGATGAGTATTGTCCTCGGTAGTTATACACAGTAAATTTGTACCATAATGCTACATTATACTCAAAGTCTTTGCACTTCTTTACGTCTGACATTTGATTTTGATTAGCTTTTACTGATGTCAATCGCCATTATGATGGCGCTTCACTATTTTATTTTCGCCACCGGCTTGTTTTCATCACCGTAGACGTTTTAGCAAGGGCGGACATCTTGCCTGAGCGAGGCAATTTTTGCTGATTTTACCCCGGCATTCGGGTCTACACTGTGATGAAAATTCGATCATTTTTTCAGGGACACACATGGCTAAACCCATCATTACGCTTAATGGATTAAAGATTGTCATCATGCTGGGCATGCTGGTCATCATTCTCACCGGTATCCGCTTCGCCGCGGATATTATCGTCCCGTTCATCCTTGCGCTGTTCCTCGCCGTGGTAATTAACCCGGTGGTCCGGCTGATGATGCGCTGCCGGGTGCCGCGCGTGCTGGCCATTTCGTTGTTAATCAGCGCGATTGTCATGCTGGCGGTGGTTTTGCTGGCCTCATTAGGTACCTCGCTGAATGAACTGGCGCGCACGCTGCCGCAATACCGCACCTCGCTCAGCGAGCCGGTGCAAACCGTGACGCCCTGGCTACAGCGATTTGGGTTTACCGTTTCCGTTGTCGAGTTGAATAAATACATCGACCCCAACGCGGTCATGACGATGGTGACCAGCCTGCTTACCCAGCTGTCGAACGCGATGTCCTCAATCTTCCTCTTGCTGCTGACGGTGGTCTTTATGCTGCTGGAAGTGCCCCAGCTGCCGGCCAAGCTGCAACAATTGATGTCCAGACCGGTGGAAGGTATGGGCGCCATACAGCGCGCGATCGACAGCGTCTCTCACTATCTGGTGCTAAAAACCGCCATCAGTCTGGTGACCGGGATGGTGGTCTGGGGCATGCTGGTGCTACTGGACGTTCGCTTCGCCTTTATGTGGGGGCTGCTGGCCTTTGCCCTCAACTATATTCCGAATATTGGCTCGGTCCTGGCCGCCATTCCGCCTATTTTGCAGGTGCTGGTGTTCGGCGGCCTGTACGACGCGCTGGTGGTGCTGGCAGGCTACCTGGTGATTAACCTGGTCTTCGGGAATATTCTTGAGCCGCGGATCATGGGGCGCGGTCTGGGGCTATCGACGCTGGTGGTATTTCTGTCGTTGATTTTCTGGGGATGGCTGCTGGGACCGGTAGGTATGCTGCTTTCCGTCCCCTTGACGATCATTGTTAAAATCGCGCTTGAGGAGAGTCCCGGCGGACGCAGTATTGCCATACTGCTGAGCGATTTAAGTAAATAGGCTTCGTTACGCCGGCGGCGCAATGCCGCCAGCGGCAGGTTCCTCTTCGTCTATGCTTAAACACTCTGTTGCCTGCGGATTTCTCATGACCAACGATCCCGACCTCAAGGTGTTTCTGACATTTGGCACCCCGCCTCTTCCCCCCGCTGTCGAGCAAGGATGGCTGGTACATGACGGGGCGCGCATCTGGTATACCGTCTGTGGCGATGGCCCTGCGGTGATCTTACTGCACGGCGGACTGGGCCACTCGGGTAACTGGAGCTATCAGGCGGTAAGGCTGGTGGAGGAAGGTTATCGCGTGGTGCTGATCGACAGCCGCGGTCATGGCCGCAGCACACGTGACCAACGGCCCTACACCTACGAGAGGATGGCGTCGGACGTACTGGCCGTGATGAACAAACTGGCGCTGGACAAGGCCCGCTTTATCGGCTGGAGCGACGGAGCCTGCACGGCACTCATCTTTGCGGCCCGGCATCCGCAGCGGACTACCGGCGTGCTTTTCTTTGCCTGCAATATGGATCCCAGCGGGACGAAAGAATTTCAGTCTGATCCAACGATAGAACGCTGCTTTTCCCGCCACCGACAGGACTACATGGCGCTGTCGCCCACGCCTGCAGGCTTTGACCAGTTCGTCGCAGCCGTAACGGAAATGATGAGCACCCAACCCAATTACTCTGCCAACGATCTGAAAAAAATCAAGGTGCCGGTCAACGTGGTCCTGGGTGAGCATGACGAATTTATCAAACCCGAGCATGCCATCTATCTGGCCGCCACGCTCCCGAACGCCACGCTGACGATTCTGCCCGGGGTGAGTCATTTCGCGCCGTTACAGCAGCCAGGACTTTTTAATGCCGAGGTGCTTAAGTTTTTGCTCAGAGTGCAGGACGATTAAGCAGCGCCCTGTCTCGGTTCAGGCCCCGGCGTTTACGCCGCAAACCCCGTTAAAACGGAACTCTCCGACCGCCGGGGAGGATTGCTGAAGAGGGATCGGCGGTTTATTGAGACCCGGGTCGGCCCGGCGGCGCTTTGATGTGCTTCATTGGCCGGCGTAAGGCGTAGCCGGCATTTGCGCGTTATCAACGGTGTTCACGCTCATGCCATAAGCTCGATTAACCCGCGCAGCAATGCATGACATCTCCTGCCGTCACGCCATCTCATTTCTGGATATTCCCCTTTATTCCTCTCCTTCCGGCCCCCCTGTAGCCGACACAGCGAACGTCCGCTTCGATCGCCGTCACATAATTGCCCTTACAATTATTACTCTCAGGCTAACAATCCTTTAGCGGGCTTAATTGATGCGCTGCCCGGCGCGTCGCACACTAACTTCCACACCAGGACAATCAAAACGATCTGTCGAATCAGGAGGTTAATAATGAATGCCGAACAAACGCCGGGGCGCGTCTGGAACCGTCGCCGTACGGAAAAGCAGCGGCGACTGGCCGTCGCGAACGTCTCCGGTAAGGTTATCCCCACCGACCAGCTGGTCGATGCGCTGGAACATCTGCTGGCACCGGGCGACCGCGTCGTACTGGAGGGCAATAACCAGAAACAGGCCGATTTTCTCTCCCGCATGTTGGCGGAAGTGAACCCGCAAACTGTCCACGACCTGCATATGATCATGCCCAGCGTCGGGCGCAGCGAACATCTGGATCTCTTTGAAAAAGGGATTGCCCGTAAGCTCGACTTCTCGTTCTCCGGTACCCAAAGCCTGCGGATTTCGCAGCTGCTGGAAGATGGTCTGCTGGAAATTGGCGCGATTCACACCTATATCGAGCTTTACTCTCGCCTGTATGTCGACCTGTCACCCAACGTCGCGCTGATCGCCGGGTATAAAGCCGACCGCAAAGGCAACCTTTACACCGGGCCCAGCACCGAAGATACCCCGGCGCTGGTCGAAGCCGCCGCCTTCCACGACGGGATCGTTATCGCCCAGGTTAACGAACTGGTTGACGACGAGTGCGATCTCCCGCGCGTCGATATCCCCGGCTCGTGGATAGACTACGTGGTGGTGGCCGACAAGCCGTTCTTTATTGAACCTCTCTTTACCCGCGACCCACGCCTGATTAAGCAAGAACATATTCTGATGGCGATGATGGCGATTAAAGGCATCTACGCGGAACATCAGGTGCAGTCTCTCAACCACGGGATCGGCTTTAACACCGCCGCCATTGAGCTGCTGCTCCCGACCTATGGTGAACAGCTGGGGCTGAGAGGCAAAATCTGTCAGCACTGGACGCTTAACCCGCATCCGACGCTCATCCCGGCCATTGAAAGCGGCTGGGTGGAAAGCGTCCACTGTTTTGGCGGCGAACTGGGAATGGAAGAGTACATCCGCGCCCGTCCGGACATTTTCTTTACCGGCGCCGATGGCTCTATGCGTTCTAATCGCGCCTTCTGCCAGCTGGCGGGTCAGTACGCGGTCGATATGTTTATCGGCTCCACCCTACAGGTTGATGGCCTTGCCAACTCCTCTACCGTCACCCGCGGCCGGCTTTCCGGATTCGGCGGCGCGCCGAATATGGGGCATGACCCGCACGGTCGCCGCCATGCGACCCCGGCCTGGCTGAACATGATCACCGAACCGGATCCGATGCAACGCGGCAAAAAGCTGGTGGTGCAGATGGTCGAAACCTTCCAGGCCGGCGTGAAGCCGACCTTTGTGGAAAAACTTGATGCGGTAGAGGTGGCGAAAGCCTCCGGCATGCCTTTGGCCCCGGTGATGATTTACGGCGATGACGTCACCCACGTGCTGACCGAAGAGGGTATCGCCTATCTCTACCGGGCGGAAAGCCTCGAAGAGCGGCGGGCGATGGTAGCCGCAGTCGCCGGCATCACCGACATCGGTCTGGGCGTCGATGCCAGACGCGTCGCCGAACTACGCCATAGCGGCAAAGTGGTCTATCCGGAAGATATCGGTATTCGCCGCAGCGATGCGACCCGTTCCCTGCTCGCCGCCGGCAGCGTTGCCGACCTGGTCGAATGGTCCGACGGTCTTTACAACCCACCTGCCAAATTCCGGAGCTGGTAATGAAACTCCTGTCACAGACTCATGCCGGGCTACAGACCGAGAAGCTGGCGTCGATCGCCCGCGACTGCCTGATCGACGAAGCGCGATTAAGCCCGAAGCCGGGTCTGGTGGACAGCCGGGGAAACGGCGCCCATCACGACCTGTCGTTAGATCTGATGGAGCGCTCGGCGCACAGCCTGACCCCGACGTTTCTGCAACTGGCCCAGCACAGCTGGCTGCGCCCTGCCGACATCGCCCTGCGCGAAACCGTTGGCCGTTTAGGACGTGAAGGCGAACGGCAGATGATGGCGGCCACCGACGGCGTGAATACCCACCGCGGCGCGATTTGGGCGCTGGGATTACTGGTGAGCGCAAGCGCGATGTTAAGCGTCAACGCCAGCGCGCAGCAGATCGCGGACACCGCCGCCCTGCTCGCCCGTCTGCCGGACAGCGCCGCGCCGAAGGTCTTCAGCAAAGGCCTGAAGGCGACGCACCGCTACCGGGTTCCAGGCGCGCGTGAAGAGGCGCAGCAGGGGTTCCCGCACGTGATGAAACTGGCACTGCCCCAGCTCTTGCGCAGCCGCGCCCAGGGCGCGGATGAAAATGCGGCTCGTATTGACGCGCTGATGGCAGTCATGACCTCGCTCAGCGATACCTGCGTTCTTTCACGCGCCGGAATGACCGGCCTCAACGCGATGCAGGCCGGCGCACGCGCCGTGCTGAGTGCCGGCGGCAGCGCCACGGTTCAGGGCAGCAAAGCGCTCGCCGAACTCGACACGCAGCTGCTCACCCTCAACGCTTCGCCCGGCGGCGCCGCCGATTTGCTCGCCGCCACGCTGTTTCTCGACAGGGTCAGCCAGCCCGCGTCTTGCTCAATTTAAAGAGGATGTTATGGAACACATTACATTGTCATTTCCTGCCAGCCGCACCTTCAGCGGTCAAGCCCTGGCAGGCGTCGTTGGCTCCGGTGATATGGAAGTGCTGTTCACCGCGGCAGTCGGCGACACGCTCAACATCGATATCACCACCTCCGTGGACAACAGCACTCACCGCTGGAACGCGCTGTTTGACCGTCTGAATCTGATCAACGGCCTGCCGGCCGGCACGCTGATTATTCACGATTTCGGCGCGACGCCGGGCGTGGCGCGCATTCGCATCGAACAGGTTTTTGAGGAGGTTTCCCATGCGTAACGACCGCAGCTTTATTGAATTACGCGCCCGTGAACGCGCCCGGACGCTGCTGGATGAAGGCAGCTACCGCGAACTGCTCGATCCGTTCGCCGGCATGATGTCGCCGTGGCTCGCGCCGCAGGGCGTCGTGCCGCAGTCTGACGATGGCATGGTGGTCGCTCGCGGCACCATCAACGGCCAGTCCGCGGTGGCGATCGCCATCGAAGGTACCTTTCAGGGCGGCAGTATGGGCGAAGTCTCCGGCGCGAAAATGGCGGCGGCGCTGGAGCTGGCGGCAGAAGACAACCGCAACGGCATCCCGACGCTGGCGGTACTGTGCCTGGAAACCGGCGGCGTGCGTCTGCAGGAGGCCAACCTCGGTCTCGCCGCCATCGCCGACATTCATGCGGCGATTGTCGACCTGCGTCGCTACACCCCGGTGGTCGGCATTATCGCCGGCACCGTCGGCTGTTTCGGCGGGATGTCCATCGCCGCCGCGCTGTGCAGCTATCTGATTGTCACCCGCGAGGCGCGTCTGGGCCTCAACGGCCCGCAGGTCATCGAGCAGGAAGCCGGCATTGACGAGTACGACTCTCGCGATCGCCCGTTTATCTGGAGCATGACCGGCGGCGAAATCCGTTATGCAAGCGGGCTGGTCGATGCGTTGGTCGGCGACGGCATCAACGCGGTGAAATCAGCGATGAATGAGGCCATTGCCAGGGGCGTACCGGCACAAAACCGCAGCGATAAATATGCGGATTACCTGGCCCGCCTGACCCACTTCGATACCCGCCAGCAGGCGGATACCGCGCAGATCAAACAGCTTTTTGCCCGGGAGGAGAAATGATGACTCAGTCCAATAGCCGTGGGGCCGTATGGCTGGAAAAACTGGCGCCGAACGCGCCGCGCATGCACGGCCTGTGCGCCTCCGTACAAGTCGCCGACGGACAGCTGAATGGCGAAAGCGTGCGCTTCATCGCCGTGGTGCCGGATGCCAACAACCACTACCCGCGCGCCGCCCAAGGCGAAGTGGGTCTGCTGGAAGGCTGGACGCTGGCGAAAGTGGTCAATGAAACCCTCGCAGCCGACGCCAACAGCGAGGTGAAACGCCCGATTGTGGCGATCATCGACGTCCCAAGCCAGGCCTATGGCCGCCGCGAAGAGGCGTTCGGTATCCACCAGGCGCTGGCCGGTGCCGCGGGCGCTTATGCGAAAGCGCGCCTGGCGGGCCATCCGGTGATTGGCCTGATTGTCGGCAAGGCGATGTCCGGAGCGTTTCTGGCGCACGGCTACCAGGCCAACCGCCTGATTGCCATCAACGACCAGGGCGTGCTGGTGCATGCGATGGGCAAAGCGTCCGCCGCACGTATCACTCTGCGCACCGTCGAGGCGCTGGAAAAACTGGCGGCGACCATTCCACCCATGGCCTACGACGTCAGCAACTACGCGACGCTCGGTCTGCTCTCCGACCTGCTCAATCTCAGCAATCCGGATGCCCCGTCGGATGCTGACCTGGCGCTGGTGGAGATTACCGTGCAAAAGGCCATTTCCGATGCGCGCAAAGACCCAACGCTGAAAAACCGTCTCGGCGCGGAAAATCGCCGGAGCTCTACCCTGGTCCGCGAACGAATGCGCGCCAGCTGGTAACGAGCAACATCAGAAGTACGTAAAAAAAGACCTGCCGAAAGCGGCTACCGTCGGGCGCAGCATAGCGCCCACGGCTCGCTGCTTTTAGAAAATCAAAAACATCGCAATGAGCCCAATACGCTCAATCATTCACGCAGCCTCAAGGCGGCAACGGAGTCAATCCCCATGAGTTTGCTGGAGTCAGCGACCGGGGGCCGGGAAGCCAGCCAGCGCAGAGGCAGCTTGAAGGACGACGCGTATTTCTTTTTTTATCTACAGGTGATTACTCTATGACTTATGTAATTGTTCATGCCCTGGCGCCGATTTTTCTCATCATGCTGCTGGGCTTCTGGGCCGGCAAGGCCAAAATGGTCGACAACAAAAATGTGTCGCTGCTGAATATCTTTGTGATGGACTTTGCCCTGCCCGCCGCGCTGTTCAGCGCCACCGTACAGACGCCGTGGGCGGGAATCGTCGCGCAGTCCCCGCTGATAGTGGTGCTGACCGGCGCCATGTGGGTGACCTATGCGGCAATCTACTTCCTGGCCACCGGCGTCTTTAAAAAATCACCGCAGGACGCGGCGGTACTGACCCTCACCGTGGCGCTGCCAAACTATGCCGCACTCGGCCTGCCCATTCTCGGCAGCGTGCTGGGCGAGAGCCCGGCCACCTCGCTGTCCGTGGCGGTGTCCATTGCCTGCGGTTCGGTACTGATGACCCCGTTCTGCCTGCTGATCCTTGAGCGTGAAAAAGCGCGCGCCGCCGGTGAAAACAGCGGTTCTACCCTGGCAATGCTGCCGGTGCTGATGTGGCGCTCGCTGAAAAAACCGATCGTCATGGGCCCACTGCTCGGCGTGATCCTTTCGGCTATCGGCATCACCATGCCGGACCTGCTGCTGGCGGCGATCAAACCGCTGGGCCTGTCTGCCACCGCGGCCGCACTGTTCCTGACCGGGGTGATCCTCTCTGCCCGCAAGCTGAAGCTGAACGCGATGGTCGGTATCGCCACCATTGCCAAACTGCTCATCCAGCCGTTTATCGCCTGGGGCATCGTTCTGGCCTTCGGTCTGCACGGTTCGGTGGCGATCACCGCTATCCTGATGATTGCCCTGTCTGCCGGTTTCTTCGGCGTGGTGTTCGGCAACCGCTTTGGCGTCCAGTCGCCGGATGCCGAAGCCGTGCTGCTGTTGAGCTCCGTTCTGTGTATCCTGTCGTTACCGCTATTTATTACTCTGACTTCCGGACTCTGATATGACCTTTACTCCGCGCCCGCACGATTTACTGTGGCTGAACAACGCTAACGCCTTACTGACCGTTGAGGAGCCGTGGGTGGCAACCCAGTGGCACCCCGGTTTGCCGGTGGTAGTGCGCCGCGATGTAAATGAAAACCATGATATTGCGGTGGGCGTGCGCGGCATGAAGCGCGAACAGCGCGCCGCCGGATGGGTGAAGGCAGAGGCGGTTTCCCGCGTGGTGACGCCGGAAGCGCTTACCGAACGTGAACGTCTGCTGCACTCGCCGTTTGTTTCCCAGCCGCCGGTTCAGGCGGCTATTTTACTGACGACCTTTGCGTGGCCGTGGCTGTGGGGCATCACCGGCAGCACCGGCTATGCGCTGGCCAGCGAAATTCCCGTTCTGCACGCCGACAGCGATCTCGATTTGCTGATCCGCGCCCCTATGCCGCTAAGCGAAGAAGAGCTACGCCAGTGGCAGGCGCAGGTTGCGAAGCTGCCGTGTCGGGCCGACACCCAGATTGAAACGCCATTCGGCGCCTTTGCGTTGAATGAATGGCTGCGCGATGGCCGCGTATTGCTGAAAACGTCCCGGGGCGCGCGCCTGACCCACACGCCCTGGCACAGGGAGGAAGCATGAAAATTCTCTTTACCTTTCCCGGTCAGGGAAACCAGCGTCCGGGTATGCTCGGCGTCATCCCCAACCGTGAGGCGATCCTCGCCGAGGCCCGCAGCGTACTCGGCGAGGAGCTCGTCACCTTAGATAGCGTCGAGGCGCTCAGCCACACCCGGGCGGTGCAACTGTGCCTGCTCATCACCGGCGTCGCCTGGGCACGGGAACTCCAGCGCCTGGGTGTCCAGCCGGATATCGTCAGCGGGTTGTCGATCGGCGCCTTTCCTGCCGCAGTTATCGCCGGGGCGTTAGATTTCGCCAGCGCACTGCGCCTGGTGGCGCTACGCGGCGATTTAATGGAACAGGCCTATCCGCACGGTTACGGCCTGACCGCGATTATGGGGCTGACGCGGGATCGGGTGGAGGCCCTGCTGATCGAGGGAGAGACCTACATCGCTAACCTCAATGCCGACACGCAGATTGTCATTGCCGGTACCGATGAAGCGATGGCGCGCGTAGCGCAGAAAGCGCTGGCCATCGGCGCCACTAAAGCACAGCGGCTGGCGGTCAGCGTTCCATCGCACTGCGCGCTGCTGGACGCCCCGGCGGCAGCGCTGGCGCAGGCGTTCACCCCCGCGTCTTTGCAGCGCCCGCGCTGCGCTTATTTGAGCGGTTCTAGCGCGCGGGTGCTGTGGGATCCGCAGCGGATCGCCGACGATCTGGCGATGAATATGGCGCGGACGGTGCGCTGGCAGGATGCTGTCGTCGCCGCCCAGGAGCGCGATGCCCGACTGGCGATAGAGATGCCGCCCGGCGGTGTACTGACCTGCCTCACCCGTCAGGCGGGCTGGCAGGGAGAGAGTCTTGCGCTTGAGAGCAGCGGCGTGGAGGTCGCCCGTCATCTGGCACAGCGGCTTAACGGTTAAGGCTCCGGGCGTACATTCGCCCTTCTGCCGCCAGCGCCAGCAGATCGGCGTCACGTTCACGATGGTGGGCATAGACGATAGAGATCAGCTGGCGCATCTGGTAGGGTTCCGCCAGCTTTAACAGCTGCACATCGTTTTCATACACTTTCTTCATGCGCCCTGGCAGCAGCGCAAAACCGACGCCGGCCTGTACCAGGCTAATCATTGAGAAGATATCGTTTACCCGGGTCACAATTTCGGGTTCGAATGCCGCCACCTGAAAGGCTTCCTGGAACCCGGCATAGGTGGCAAATCCTTCGGCCAGCGAGACAAATTTGCGGTCGGCATAATCGCGCAGGTCGGCAGGCAGTACGGTATCGAGTTTTTCCGTCGCCGGTGCGGCGAGGAAAATATCGTCTTCAAACAGCGGTACCACATCAAAAGCAGAATTGCTGAACTCCCCTTCATTGGTCGCAATCAGAATGGCGTCAAGGGCATCGTCTTCCAGCATATCCAGCAGCATCTGGTTGGATCCCATGGTCAAATCGAGCTCCAGTTCGGGCCGTCGTAGCTTCATCCCCATAATAATTCGCGGCACCGTCTCAAGAGTCAGCGAGTAGAGCGTACCCATGCGCAGACGTCCCTGGCCAACGCCGGCCACCTTGCGCGTCGCTTCCAGCCCGCGGGTCATTAGGCTGGTGACGTCCTGGCAGTACTCCAGCAGCGTCCAGGCCGCCGGTAGCGGCAGTAAATTTCGCCCCTTATGCACAAACAGCGAGCAGCCCACCCCCTCTTCAAGGGTATGCAGCGCCCGATGAACGCTCACTCCGCTGAGCTCCATGGCTTCGGCGGTTCTGGCAATATTTCCCTTAACCATAAACATCATAAATATCGACAGTTTGCGGAAGGTTATCTCCTGATTAATGTCGTCTTTCATCGTTTGCGCCCCGCATTTCCGCTTTTTCTTGTTAATTCAAGCCAGTATAACCACATTCTACGGCGAAAGTTTTAACGGGGCGCACGTTCAGCCACCTGTTCCGTGGTCCCGCGACGAGAACCGCCGCCGGTGAGAAACCTGAACCGACCTGAGGCTATGCGTTTAGTTCATCAAGCCGCGGTGCCGACGGCGTCCAGGCCAGCAGCAGGCTGACAAGCGTAAAGGCCCCCATAATCCATGTCATCGTCCAGGGCGTACCATCATGTAACCCGGCCAGCAGCAGTGAAGAGACGATTCCGCTGCCATATTGCAGTGAGCCGATGAAGGCCGATGCCGAACCGGCAAACTCCCCCGCCTCATCCAGCGCTGCCGCCGTTGAGGTGGCGGCAATCACGCCGTTCATGGAGAAAAAGAGAAACACGCACAGGGCGATCCCGACCAGACCACCGTGATGCAATTTGACGCTGAATGCCATCGCCACCATCGCCAGAGAGGCCACTACCAGCGCCACTTTAAGCAGATCCCCCAATGCGTAACGCTGAACCAGACGGCGGTTAACCAGGCTCATGGTCATCAAGCCGAGAATATTGACCGCAAATAGCCAGCCATAGTGCTGCGGTTCAACGCCGAAATAGCGAATATAGACATCCGGCGAACCGGTAATAAAGGCGTAAGCGGCGACGTAATAACAGGTCAGACTCAGGGTATAACGGATGAAAATGCGGTTTCGCAGCAACTGCCCGTAGTGATGAAACGCCTTCAGCGGCGATCCCTGCTGGCGCCGCTCCGGCGGCAGCGTTTCCGGCAGCCAACGTAGCGCCAGCAGCATCAGCAGGCCAATGCCCGCCAGCAGCCAGAAAATGGCATGCCAGCTGGTGACGCTGATCAGCTGCCCGCCCAGCAGCGGCCCGATAATCGGTGCAATGGCCATGACAATGGTCAGCGTGGAGAGCATCTGCGCGGCGCGGGTCCGGGCAAAGAGATCGCGTACCATCGCTCGCGCCAGCATGGGCCCGGTACAGGCCCCCAGAGCCTGAAAAACGCGCCAGAAAATAATCTGATCGATGCTGACGGAGAGCGCGCACCCCACGGAGCCGATGATAAACAGCACCATACCGATAAACAGCGGCGTGCGACGACCAAGGCGGTCGCCGATCGGCCCCCAGATGAGCTGAGCCACGGCAAAACCGATTAAAAAACCGGTAATCGTCAGTTCGGCGTCCCCCTGCAATTCCGCCGCCATCACCGGCATGGCGGGTAGATAAATATCGGTGGATAACGAAGCGAACGCCATCAGCCCGCTTAAAATCAAAATAAACAGCGGCCCGCTGGCGGCGTTTTTTTGCGGCAAAGTCATGTGAGATATCCGTCAGGAGAGAGTGTTACAGAGCGAGGTATGTTAACGAGAAAGCGCTGACGGATAATCCCCTGTAACCGTATCGAGGTTATGAGTCGCATTCATGAATAGACGGCGCAGAGGGCGCGCAACGAGGATGGCAGGCACAGCCGACGAAAAAAATGCCAGTCGGCGATAAACCAACTGGCATGCTCTGTGGCGGACGTTATGTCAGATTACAGCGCCATATCGTGCTGTGCCGACTCCGCGGGTTTTGCCTCGGCCGGCTTCGCGGTGGTCACCGCAGGCTGAGTTTTGCTCATGTCGATGACCGGCGGTTTCACCAGCTGCAGCGTCGCAGCGGTATCATCCCACACCTGCTGCGTCAGCGCCGGGTTATCGTTCAGCTTCTGTCCGTAGCTCGGGACGATAGCATGAATGCGGCTCTGCCACTGCGCGGAAGCAAACTGCTCCGGGAACATCTGCTTCAGGACGTTAAGGGTGATCGGTGCCGCGGTGGATGCACCCGGTGATGCCCCCAGCAGCGCCGAGATGGTTTTCTGTTGATCGACCACCACTTCGGTACCCAGCTTCAGGACTCCGCCCTTGTCAGCATCTTTCTTGATAATCTGCACGCGCTGGCCGGCCTGGATCAGTTTCCAGTCTTCTTTACGCGCGTCCGGATAGTACTCTTTCAGCGCCGCAAAACGGTCATCATCGTTCAACATCACCTGGCTAATCAGGTATTTCACCAGATCGAAGTTGTCGAGACCCACGTGGGTCATCGGCAGCACGTTATCGGTAGTGGTGGTGCTCAGCAGGTCCATAAATGAACCATTTTTGAGGAATTTGGTAGAGAAGGTCGCAAACGGCCCGAACAGCACCACGCGCTTACCATCGATGAAACGGGCATCCAGGTGCGGAACCGACATCGGCGGTGCGCCAACGGAGGCCTGACCGTACACTTTTTCCAGATGCTGCTGGGTCACGGCTGGATTTTCCGTCATCAGGAAGGAGCCGCCAACCGGGAAGCCCGCATAATTATCCGCTTCCGGAATGCCGGTTTTTTGCAGTAATTTCAGCGCGCCGCCGCCGGCACCGATAAAGACATATTTCGCATCGACCGCCTGCTCCTGACCGCTATTGACGTTTTTAATCGTCACGTGCCATGAATTATCGGCATTACGCTTAAAGCCGGTGACTTCAGAAGAGGTTTGCAGCGAGAAGTTATTATTTTTCTTCAGGCTGCCGATCAGCTGACGGGTTATTTCGCCGTAGTTGACATCGGTACCGACCGGAGTCCAGGTCGCCGCCACTTTTTGTTGCGGATCGCGCCCTTCCATCACCAGCGGCGCCCATTGTTTAATTTGCGCGTGATCGGTGGAGAATTTCATGCCCTGGAATAAAGTGGTCTGCTGCAATGCGGCATAACGTTTTTGCAGATACTCCACATTATCACCCCAGACGAAACTCATATGCGGAGTGGAATTAATAAAGGCGTGCGGATCGTGCAAAATGCCGCGTTTGACCTGCGCCGTCCAGAACTGGCGGGAGATCATAAACTGCTCGTTAATATCCAGCGCTTTGCTGACATCAATGGAACCGTCCGGACGCTCCGGCGTATAGTTCAGCTCCATGTTCGCTGAGTGGCCGGTCCCGGCGTTGTTCCAGCCGTTAGAGGATTCCAGCGCAACGCCATCCAGCTTCTCGACCATCACCTGTTTCCAGTCCGGCTGTAATTCCTGCAGCCAGGTGCCAAGGGAGGCACTCATAATTCCGCCGCCAATCAGCAGGAAATCGGTTTTTTGAGCGGCATCGGTATTCGCATACGACGCGGTGCTGACAAACATCGCCAGTGCGGTCACAGATAAGAGAGATTTTTTTATTGCAGGCATAATAGAATTATCGCATAGCACAATGAAATAAGTGCAAACATGTTAACGCATTTCTATTATATTTTAAAATATCATTTACATTTTCCGCACAGTTAATCAATTTCTGATAAATACTTTTTTAACTTAAAAAAGTAAAATATCGCGTGCGAAACTAAAAGTCAGAAAATAACGGCGGGAATGAAGGGGTTAAATAGTTCTCGCCGGTTAATTTAGTTATTTATCACCACATCACGCTCGCAGCATAACGGCGCGCTATTGCGCGCCGCATCATTCAATTTACGCGACTCAGCGTCGAACGCTTTGTCTCCTGCAGCGCGAGACGCAAACGATCGTTATTTTCCGCCAGCAGATCTCGCGCCTGCCAGGCGTCGAGCCCGGTCATCAGCATCAGGATTGCCGTCCGCACATGCTGATTGCAGCTGGCCAGCGCGGCTTTGGCCTCGCTGCGCGAGCAGTCGGTGGCCGTCATGACGATGGCAATCTGGCGTTCAGTCCAGCGCGGGCTGGTGGCCTGCAGATCGACCCGCAGGTTGCTGTAAACCCTGCCGCTGCGAATCGCCAGCCCGGTGGTCAACATCGTGAGGATCTGCCGCTGCGCCAGCTGCGCTTTCGGGTTACCGAACCCCGCCACCGCTTCTGGCCCGGTTTGCGGCGCAATAATGATATCCGCCAGCTGGGCGGCTTCACTCTCCGCTTGCTGCGTCAGCACCGCAATTGGCGCGCCGAGCGACCAGGCGTGACGCATCGCGCCCCAGACCCACGGCGTTTGTCCGCTAACCGTCAGCGCCAGCAGCATATCGTTGCTGCTGAAACGGATAGCCTGCAGCTCAAGCGTACCGAGATCGTAATCGTTAGCGGCCGTTTCCATCTCCTGTAGCGCGGCTGCCGGGCCACCGGCAATGAGCCCAACCAGCGAATGTTTCTCTTCCGGCGTATACTCGCTGACCGTCTGTAGCGCCGCGCGGCCGGATGCTCCGGCGCCGACAATCACCAGCCGCCCTCCCCGACTCAGGGCTGCGGCGGCATTATCAACGAGACGGGCAACCTCCGGTAAACAGGCCCCGACGGCGTCGGCAATTTGCCGATTGTCTTTGTGCAACAGGGTCAGCATATCGAGGGTGGCGAGCGTGTCGATGTGACGAGTTTCAGGGTGGCGTCGTTCCATCATTGATGCGGTTGGCTTACTGCTCATAAAAACCTCCTTTTAAATAACTCCCTATTCACTATAAGGATATTTATTGCGAGGTCCTGCGAGTGGGGTCACGCTTCCCGGTTCTTTCAGCGTCTTTTTGCTTTTTTACATAGCTTTAAGAAATGGTTACCTTCAGCGATAATGGCCCTTCGCCGAACAGTTCAGGGGATGGTATGAAGGATATCGCGGAGTCAATTCCGCCCGCGCGCAAACGTCTGATGAGGATGAAGCTGAGTACCGCCGTGACGCTCATGATTAGCAGCGTGATTGGTTCGGTACTGCTGCTGGTCTACGCGCTGTGGTTTATACAGATCAGCGACACCACCCGCGACGGCGTAAAAGATACGGCGCTGGCGGTCGCACGCACCTTCTCCGATATGCCGGAAGTGAAACAGGCCCTGGCGCTGCCGCCGCAGAGCGGGCTTATCCAGCCCCTGGCGCTGGCCATCACCCGACGTAACGATCTGCTGTATGCCGTGGTGACCGATATGCATGGCGTGCGCTATTCGCATCCCAACGCCCGGCTTATCGGTAAACGATTTATCGGCGAGGATATTCAGCCTGCCTTTGCCGGCAAAGAGAATGTCGCCGTCAATCACGGGGTGTTGGCTCCGGCGCTGCGCGTCTTTACGCCGGTATTCAACGACCGGCAGCAGCAAATTGGCGTGGTGGTGGTCGGGATTTCACTCAGTAAAGTGGATGAGCAGATCGCCAAAGGCCGCTGGGATGTGCTGTTAACCGTGCTGTTCAGCGCCCTGGTCTGCGGAATCGGTACCTGGAGTCTGGTGCGCGGACTCAAGCGCGTGCTGCTGGGACTGGAGCCGCAGGAGATCTCCACGCAGTTTCAGCAGCGGCAGGCGATGCTCCATTCGTTAAAAGAAGGGGTTGTCGCGGTGGATGTCGAAGGTCGCGTCACGCTGATCAACCCGGCGGCCAGCGAGATCCTGCTTAGCGGCCCCGGCAAAGAGATTGCCCACACCCCGCTGCTGGCGGATCTGCACGAGGTCTTGCAAACCGGCGAGCCGATTTACGACCGCGAGCTCGGCTGCAACGGCTTCCTGCTGATCAGCAACACCGTGCCGGTGCGCAGTCAGAATGCTATCGTCGGCGCCATCAGTACTTTCCGTGATAAAACGGAGGTCAGCCAGCTGTTGCAGCGGCTGGACGGTATGGTTAACTATGTCGATGCGCTGCGCACCACCTCGCATGAATTTATGAATAAGCTGCATGTGATCCTTGGCCTGTTAAACATGAAAAGTTATGACAAGCTGGAGGAGTACGTGCTGCAAACCGCCCATACTTATCAGGCGGACATAGGTGAAATTCAGCACCGTATCAAATCACCGGTGGTCGCGGGCTTCCTGATTGGTAAAATCCAGCGCGCCAAAGAGCGCGGCTTCACGCTTAACTTAGCCGAAGAGAGCCTGGTGCCCGATTGCCCAAATGAAAAGCAGGTGACCGTGCTGGTCACCGTGCTGGGTAATTTGATTGAGAATGCGCTGGATGCCATGAGCGGCCAAAGCGAGGGGGAAGTCGGTCTGCTGCTGCACTATCAGAACGGCTGGCTGAGCGGCGAAGTCAGCGATGACGGGCCGGGCATCCCGCCTGCTAATATTGATGCCATCTTTAATAAAGGCTTCTCGACCAAGGGTGAGAATCGCGGCGTTGGCCTGTTTCTCGCCAGCCAGCAGCTCCGTGAACTGGGCGGCACGCTCGCCGTCGAGTCTGAGCCTGGCGTCTTTACCCAATTTTTTGTTCATCTTCCCTGGGATAGTAAAAGGAAACGTGCGTGATAAATGTATTAATTGTTGACGATGATGCCATGGTCGCCGAACTGAATCGCCTGTATGTGGCGAGAATTCCCGGCTTCCGCTGCTGTGGCACGGCGTCTACGCTAAGCAAGGCCCAGGAGATGATTAACGATAGCGGACAGGAGATCGATCTGGTGCTGCTGGATGTCTACATGCAGCATGACAGCGGACTGGATCTGCTGCCGACCATTCGCGCCTCTGGCCGCCCTATCGACGTGATTATGATTACCTCCGCCGCCGATGCCGCCACCGTGCAAACCTCGATGCACTACGGCGTCGTCGATTATCTGATCAAACCGTTCCAGTTCCCGCGCTTCGAAGAGGCGCTGACCGCCTGGCGCGAAAAACGCAAACTGATGACCGGACAGCCCTATTATGAGCAGGCCGATGTTGACCGCCTGCTCCACGGCAACGCGCCGGAAGCCAGCGACGCGCGCAAGCTGCCGAAAGGCTTAACCGCCCAGACGCTGCGCACGCTGTGTCAGTGGATTGACGCCCATCCGGGTACCGAGTTTTCCACCGATGAACTGGCGGTGGCAGTCAATATTTCCCGCGTCTCCTGCCGGAAATACCTGATCTGGCTGGCGCAGATTAATATCCTCTACACCAGCATTCACTACGGCGCTACCGGGCGTCCCGTCTACCGCTACCGGCTGGTCGCCGAGCAGTACAGCCTGCTCAAGCAGTACAGTCAGTAAGCCGGTAGCTGTCGTCGAGTAAGTGAAAACGAAAGCGGCGCTGTGATGAGAGGATAATGTCGCGATTTTTGGTGACGAAAATCGCCTCGATGTCTTCGCGATGGCGCAGCGCCGCGCAGCCCTTTTCTACGCCAAGACCGAAGATCAACGTGGTCCAGATATCTCCGTCGAGCGAGTCATCTGCAACAATGGTTACGCTCTCCAGCTCGTTATCGAGCGGATAGCCTGTGCGCGGGTCGAGGATATGGTGCCAACGCCGCCCATCCTGCTCAAAATAGCGCTCGTAAATGCCGGACGTCACCACCGACTGGCCGACGACGTCAATACTGCCCACCAGCGCATTATCGGCCGCGAACGGTTTTTTCAGCCCAATCGACCACGCCCCCAGAGTATGCACGTTGCCACCGAGGTTGATCAGCGCCGCGTCCACTCCCTGGCG
This sequence comes from Klebsiella sp. YJ, assembly GCF_002108615.1. Classification (NCBI taxonomy): domain Bacteria; kingdom Pseudomonadati; phylum Pseudomonadota; class Gammaproteobacteria; order Enterobacterales; family Enterobacteriaceae; genus Klebsiella; species Klebsiella sp. YJ. The sequence continues at coordinate 60,311 of NZ_MTEG01000008.1, read as the reverse complement.
CTGCAGGTCATCGCGGACCCGGTCCGCTATGTAGCCTTTGGCAATCGCCCCAAGATCGATCTCCATGCCCGGCCGGGCGAGAAAAACGCTGCCGGCGGCGTCATCCAGGATCACATCCTGCGGGCGGGTCAGCGCTAAGCGCGCGGCGATATCCGTCGCCGCCGGAACGCTGTGGCCGTTAAAACCGATGCGCCATAGCTTCACCAGCGGGCCGATGGCCAGATTAAAGGCGCTCTCCTGCACCATGCTGGCCGCTTTCGCGCATTTAATAAGCTGATATACCGGACGGCTGACGCTGACCGGATGGCGACCGGCGGCATGATTAATCGCCATCACCTCCGAGTGTGCGCGGTTGACGGTGAACAGGTCTTCGTAGCGTTTAATCAGTTGAAACGTGCGGGAAGCCAGGGCTTCATCGTGGGAGAACAGTTTGAGCAGGATGGGAGACCCCATCAAAACAGCGGAGTAGCTATAGAGGCGTTGGTCGCCAGAGATGCCAGACATCATTAAAGCTCCTCTGTGTCACCCGGGCAGGCAGACGCCGCCGGGAATGAGCCGGGCGAACCCGGCCTGTTATCACTGAGCGTTAGCCTCTGGCGCGTTTTGCCGCCTGGTGGCCCGCCAGGGTGCCAAAGATAATAATATCCGCTACGGCATTGCCGCCGATACGGTTACCGCCGTGGATACCCCCGACCACTTCACCCGCGGCATAAGCGCCGGCAATCGGCTGATGATGAGTATCCAGTACCGCGGTGTCAGTATTAATGGTCACACCGCCCATAGTGTGGTGAACCCCCGGCGCGATGCGGATAGCATGGAACGGCCCTTCGTTAACCGGCGCGCGCAGCGCGGTGGTACGACCAAACTCTTCATCACGCTGATTTTCAACAAACCCGTTGTAGCGTTCCAGCGTGGCGAGGAAGGCATGGTAATCCATCCCCAGTTTCTCCGCCAGTTCGCGCGGCGAGCTGGCGCTGGTCACCAGACCTTTGGCGATATATTCGTCGGCCGCTTTGTTTTTCGCCCGGACATGTTCATCAAAGACGATGTAAGCATAATGCTCCGGCAGCGCGATGATCGCCGCAGACACTTTATCGCGGGTCTCCATTTCGTTGAAGAAGCGGTTCCCCTGTTGATTGACCAGAATGGCGCCGCCGCCGCGAATCGATTCGGAAATCAGGTACGAGGTGTTCTGCTCAACGGTCGGGTGAATTTGAATTTCGCCCATGTCGACGGTGCCGGCGCCAATCCGTTCCAGCAGCGCAATACCGCCGCCGGTGGCCCCTTTATGGTTGGTGGTGACAAACCCCGCCAGATCCGGACGATATTTTACCACCATCGCGCTATTGGCGCTGAAACCGCCGGTCGCCATCACGATACTTTTGGTTTGCACCTCGATACTTTCCTGCTCATCATTCAGCAGACGTACGCCGCTCACCTGGTCGTGGGTCATCAGGATCTCTTCCACCGACGTATCCAGCATCACATCGATGCCGCGACGAGTGATATTACGCACCAGGCCGCTAATCAGGTATCCTCCGACGGCGGATCCGTCACGCGGACGGTGAGTACGGTCGATACTCATCCCGCCGGTGGTGGTGATGTCATTAAGCATGATCCCGCGACGCGCCAGCCATTCGATGGCCTCCGGGGCATTTTCCACGAACCGACGCAGCAATTGCGGATTGTTTTTATTGTGTCCGCCTTTTAAGGTTTCCTGATAGAACAGCTCTTTGCTGTCCTCAATACCTTTTACCCGCTGGAAGCGTGTTTGCGCGGCGTTCATTCCGGCAGAGGCTTTAATCGTATTACCGCCGATGGTCGGCATTTTCTCAACGATCAGGACGCTTGCGCCTTCATCGTGTGCCTGAATGGCGGCGGCCAGCCCGGCGCCGCCGCTGCCGACCACCACCACGTCATAGCTTTTCGGCGTCAGATCTGCGCCGCCCTCTTCCAGCGCCAGCGCTTTACTTGATTTCAGCATCGCTTTCGACACCGCTTTTTTCACCGCTTCACTTTGGCTGGTGGCGCCAGAAATCGCGTCCACGTGCGGCGTATTGGCGGTCAAAATGCGTTCACGGATCTCTTCGAAGCTGGTAGTGAACTCCACGTTCTGCTGCGGGCCGGCAGCCAGTTCGATATCGGCGATGCGGTCATTTTCCAGACTAACGTTAATCACCAGTTCGTTGGCATCGTCCTGGACGGTTTCCACAAACAGGCCGGGTTTAAACTTCGCATCGCCCATGCTCATATCGCGGATCATGGCTTCAACCAGCGAGAAGCGCCACAGCGGCTGCGGAATATTCAGCGCTTCGCGCTGGGTGCTGTCGATAAACAGCTCGAGATGTTCTCCGCCAGCAATCCGCGCCGCCCAGTCCGGATAAGCAATGCAGGCGCGGCCCACGGCCATCAGATCGTAACCATGATCCAGCCCCTGCTCCGCATCCGCCGCGTTGACCACGCCGCCAACGCCCATCACCGGGATCTGAGCCAGGGTATCAGAGCGCAGCGCACAATATTTTTCAATCAGCGGCGTCGGATCGCTGGTATCGACAATCGAGGGACGCAGAGATGCGCCGACGGAGAAGTGCAGATAGTCGAGACCCCGCGCCGCCAGTTTTTCCAGCAGGTACAGGGTGTCATCAAAACGGATACCCGGCTCTTCCAGCTCTTCCGGGGAGAAGCGATAGCCGATAATAAAGGCATCATCGGCGTACTGGCTCGCCATTTTATGGGTAATGTCGAGGACCGCCAGCGGGAAACGCGCACGGTTATCGCGGCTGCCGCCCCACTGATCATCGCGTTGGTTAGAATTCGGGGAATAGAACTGCTGGATAAGATAGGTGTTAGCGCCGTGAATTTCCACGCCATCAAAACCGGCCAGAATGGCGCGACGTACACCGTCGCCGAATTTGGCAATCATTCCCTCAACTTCTTCGCCGCTCAGCGCACGCGGCATCGCAGCGCCTTCGCGCGGTGCGGCCAGCGCGCTCGGCGCCACCGGTTGACGGCCGCCGATCAGCTGCGGATCGACCATACGTCCGCCGTGATAGATCTGCAGAATGGCTTTTGATCCTTCGGCTTTGATGGCGTCGGCGATTTTAGCCAGACCGGCAATTTTCTCGTCATTATCGATGCCGATGGCGCCCGGGAAAGCCAGACCGTAATCATCAATAAAACAGCACTCAACGATAATGGTGCCAATGCTGCCGGCGCGAGCGCGATAGTATTCCACCAGTTCGCTGGTGACGCTGCCGTCAAAATAGCCGGTGCAGGTGGTCATCGGTGCCATTAACAAACGGTTTTTTAACTCAGTACCATTCGGTAAGGTAAAAGGACGCAATATACGTGGGCTACTGGTCATATTAACACTCCAGATTTTAAATATTGAAAATTCAGAATTGGGTGACGGAATTGTTTTTGGTTGTGTTTCTTAATTCCTGTTGCCATGCCCATAATATATCGCTATTTTTAGTTACCAAACCAATTACGTTAGTTAAAAAACTATTTAATACCACCAATAACATCAATACCTCTATTGTATTATTAATTAAAAATACAATTTTCACACAAAGCAAAAAACCGATAACATGCCAGCCACCTTTGTTAAAAAACAACACATATCAATCACAATACAAAACTCATTAATATCATATACATACAAACATAAAAATCTTGATGTACGTTTGTAAGCCAATTATTTATTAACATTTATCGATATTTTAATCAAATAAGCACCTCACCCGGCAGGGTTATTTTAAAAATAAATAAATACCTCCACACACCGCATTTATTGATCCTGATCAATTGCAATAAAGCAACAAAGCGCAATATATAAATAACCAACGAATTAAATTTAACGCACAGCAAAATGCGTTAAATAACCGTCACGAAAACCAGAAAAACCAAAGATTAATAAGTAAAGAAAGTTTTGAAATTAAAAAAATCACTGGTTATGGCGTGACGCATCGTATTTTCAACTACTCGCAGATACTCATTATGAAAGAGAAACAGACAACCATACCGCCTGCCGGTGCCGCCAGTCCCAAGGCTGCAAATAAAAACCGCCTGCTGATGATGGCGCTGCCCATTATTGTTGCAGTTCTTTTACTCTTCGTGCCGGTGCCTGACGGGTTACCGCCTTATGCCTGGCACTACTTTGCTATCTTCGTTGGCGTCATTGTCGGGCTGATTTTTGAACCCCTGCCGGGCGCCGTGATCGGCATTACCGGGGTGGTGGTCATCGCCCTGTGCAGCCAGTGGCTGCTCTTCAACCCAGCGCAGCTGGCCGACCCCAAATTCAAACTGGCCGGCGCCTCATTTAAATGGGCGGTCAGCGGTTTTGGTAACTCCACCGTATGGTTGATTTTCGGCGCCTTCATGTTCGCCGCTGGCTACGATAAAACCCAGTTTGGTCGCCGTCTGGCGCTGATCCTGGTGAAATATCTGGGCCGCCGCAGCCTGACGCTGGGTTATGCCATTACCTTTGCTGACCTGCTGCTGGCACCGTTTACCCCGTCCAATACCGCGCGCAGCGGCGGGACCATCTACCCCATTATCGCCAACCTGCCGCCGCTATACGGTTCTAAACCGAACGATCCCAGCGCGCGTCGTATCGGCTCCTACCTGATGTGGGTGGCCATTACCGCAGCTTGTATCACCAGTTCGATGTTCCTCTCCGCGCTGGCGCCAAACCTGCTGGCCCTCGCGCTGGTCAAAAGCATCGTCGGCATCAATATCTCGTGGGGTACCTGGTTTATCGCCTTCCTGCCGCTGGGTATCCTGCTGATTCTGGCGATGCCGCTGCTGGCTTACTGGTTCTATCCGCCGGAAGTGAAAGTCAACAATGAAGTGCCGCTGTGGGCCGCTCGCGAGCTGGAAAAGCTGGGCAAGCTGTCACGCAATGAGATCCTGCTGCTGGTGTTCGTCTGCTTCGCCCTGGCCATGTGGATTTTCGCCGCCGAGTGGATTGAACCGGCGCTGGCCGCCCTGCTGGTCATTGTGCTGATGCTATGGACCGGCGTACTTTCGTGGAGCGATATCACCAACAATAAAGCGGCATGGAACACCTTCGTCTGGTTCGCCACCCTGGTGGCGCTGGCCGACGGCCTCTCCTCTACCGGCTTTATCGCCTGGCTGGGTAAAGAAGGCGGAGCGCTGATGAGCGGCATCTCCCCGGGCGTCGCCACTATCGTGCTGCTGCTGGCGTTCTACCTGCTGCACTACCTGTTCGCCAGCACCACCGCGCACACCACCGCGCTGCTGCCGGCGATGCTGACTATCGCATCCACCATTCCGGGTATGAATATGCAGGTCTTCGTCCTGCTGATGGTGACCTCGCTCGGCGTGATGGGCATCATCACGCCGTACGGTACCGGTCCAAGCCCGATTTACTACGGCAGCGGCTACCTGCCGACCAAAGACTACTGGCGCCTCGGCACCATCTTCGGCGCCATCTTCCTGGCCGCCCTGCTGCTGATTGGCTATCCGTGGATGTCCATGATGTTCTGATTCATAACCGCCGGAGGCTCTCCTCCGGCGGTTTTACTCTTAGGGAGCTAAGCTATGTCGACTAAACCGTTTGTTTACCAGGAAGCCTTTCCGCTGGCAAAAGATGAGACTGAATACTATCTGCTGAGCAAAGAACATGTTTCCGTGGCCGAATTTGCCGGCCAGGAGATACTGAAAGTTGCCCCTGAAGCCCTGACCCTGCTGGCCCAGCAGGCCTTCCACGATGCGGCCTTTATGCTGCGCGTTTCCCATCAAAAGCAGGTTGCGTCAATCCTGCTCGACCCGGAAGCCAGCGAAAACGACAAATACGTCGCCCTGCAGTTCCTGCGCAACTCGGAAATCGCGGCGAAAGGCGTGCTGCCGACCTGCCAGGACACTGGTACCGCGATCATCATGGGTAAAAAAGGTCAGCGCGTCTGGACCGGCGGCGGCGATGAAGCGGCGCTGGCCCGCGGCGTTTACAACACCTATACCGAAGATAACCTGCGCTACTCGCAAAATGCCGCGCTGGATATGTACAAAGAGGTCAACACCGGGACTAACCTGCCGGCGCAGATCGATCTTTATGCTACTGACGGCGACGAGTACAAATTCCTGTGCATGGCGAAAGGCGGCGGTTCAGCCAACAAAACCTACCTGTATCAGGAAACCAAAGCGCTGATTACTCCGGCGAAGCTGAAAAACTACCTGGTTGAGAAGATGCGCACCCTCGGCACCGCGGCCTGTCCGCCGTACCATATCGCCTTCGTGATTGGCGGCACCTCAGCGGAATCGACGCTGAAAACCGTGAAGCTGGCCTCCACGCGCTACTACGATGGCCTGCCCACCGAAGGTAACGAGCACGGCCAGGCGTTCCGCGATATTCAGCTGGAGCAAGAGCTGCTGCTGGAAGCGCAGAATCTCGGCCTTGGCGCGCAGTTCGGCGGCAAATACTTCGCCCACGACATCCGCGTGATTCGCCTGCCGCGTCATGGAGCCTCCTGCCCGGTCGGCATGGGCGTCTCCTGCTCCGCTGACCGCAATATCAAGGCCAAAATCAACCGCCACGGTATCTGGATTGAAAAACTGGAGAGCAACCCGGGCCAGTACATCCCGGAAGCACTGCGTGAACAAGGTGAAGGCAAGGTGGTCAGTATTAACCTGAATCAGCCGATGAGCGAGATCCTGGCGCAGCTGTCCGCCCATCCGGTATCCACTCGTCTGACGCTGAACGGCACCATCATTGTGGCGCGCGATATCGCCCACGCGAAGCTCAAAGAGCTACTGGATAACGGCGAAGCGCTACCGCAGTACGTCAAAGATCACCCGATCTACTACGCCGGTCCGGCGAAAACGCCGGAAGGTTACGCGTCAGGTTCACTCGGCCCAACCACCGCCGGGCGCATGGACTCCTATGTCGATCTGCTGCAGTCCCACGGCGCCAGCATGGTGATGCTGGCGAAAGGCAACCGCAGCCAGCAGGTGACCGACGCCTGCCACAAACACGGTGGATTCTATCTCGGCAGCATTGGCGGTCCGGCGGCGGTACTGGCGCAGCAGAGTATTAAGAGCCTGGAGTGCGTGGCGTATCCGGAACTGGGGATGGAAGCTATCTGGAAAATCGAAGTGGAAAATTTCCCGGCCTTCATCCTGGTGGATGACAAAGGCAACGACTTCTTCCAGCAGATTCAGAACAAACAGTGTGCGGGTTGTTCACAGCGCTAATTTTGGCTGATTAACCCTGTTCGGGGCCGTAACGCTGTGCGTTACGGCCTTTTTTACGCTCGCCGCCAGAAGACTAATGGCCGGCTGACGGCGCCCCTGGCCCCCCTGCGCGGCTGAACGGCGGACGGGCAAACCAGATAACCGCGATCAGCGCCATAAAGCCCCAGCCCAGTAGCCAGAAATAGTCGATGGTCGACATCATGTAGGCCTGCTGCTCGATGCTCTTATCAATCAGCGCCATATGCTGCTGCGTGGCGCCGCCCATCTTGTTGATATAGTCCACCGCCGCGGGATTGTAGGCGGAGACGCTTTCGGTCAGGTTGGCATGGTGGAAAACTTCCCGACGCGACCAGATCCAGGTGGTGAGCGACGACGCAAAAGAGCCGCCCAGCACGCGGAAAAAGGTCGCCAGCCCGGAGCCTTCGGCCACTTCCGCGCCGTTCAGGTTTGACAGCACAATCGTGGTAATGGGCATGAAGAAAAACGCCACGCCGATCCCCATAAATAGCTGCACTTCTGCAATGGTGCGGAAATCGACGTCGGTATTGAACTGCGCGCGAATCAGGCAGGAGGCCCCCATCGTCAAAAATGAGAGCGAGGCCAGGATCCGCAGGTCAAACTTGTTGGCGTAGCGGCCGATAATCGGCGTCATCATCAGCGGCAGGATCCCCATCGGCGCGGCGGCCAGTCCGGCCCAGATCGCCGTGTAGCCCATCTGCGTTTGCAGCCACTGCGGCAGAATAATATTGATAGCAAAAAAAGCCGCGTACCCCAGGGTCAGCGAGAGCGTACCAATCGCAAAATTGCGATCTTTGAACAAGCGCAGGTTCACGATCGGATGACGCTCGCCCAGTTCCCAGATAACGAACGACACCAGCGAGATGGCGGAAATCGTCGACATCACAACGATCTGCGAAGAGGCAAACCAGTCTAGATCGTTGCCTTTATCAAGCACCACCTGCAGCAACCCAACCCCGAGCACCAGCAGCGCAATCCCGATGTAATCAATGGGGGCGTGGGTGGTGGTCTCTTCCCGTTCACGCATCTGCGTCCAGACCACGATAGTGGCGAAGATGCCGATCGGTACGTTGATGTAGAAGATCCACGGCCACGAGTAGTTGTCCGTTATCCAGCCGCCGGTAATCGGCCCGACAATCGGCGCCACGACCGTCACCATCGACAGCAGCGCCAGCGCCATACTGCGTTTACTGGCGGGAAAGATAACCAGCAGCAGCGTCTGACACATCGGGAACATAGGGCCGGCGAAAAAGCCCTGTAGCGCGCGGAAGATAATCAGCTCGGTCATACTGTGGGCAAATCCGCACAGGAATGAGGTCAGCGTAAACATCATCACCGAGCCAATAAAGAGCTTTAACTGCCCGAAGCGGCGCGTAAACCAACCGGTCAGCGGCAGCGCGATGGCGTTACACACCGCAAATGAGGTGATCACCCATGTCCCCTGATCCGCGCTGACCCCGAGGTTGCCGGCAATCGTCGGCAACGCCACGTTGGCGATAGTGGAATCCAGCACCTGCATAAACGTGGCCAGAGACAGCGCAAGCACCGCCAGCCACATATTGGGCGGTGTAAAGGCAGCCTTATCGTGCATAACGTCTCTCTTAACGGGTGCCGGCGGCTACCGTTTTGCTGTTGTCATGAAGGATTTTAGCCACCAGTTTGTCCGCTTCTGCCAGCGGGTTTTGATACACGTCCGTGGTGAAACGCGGGCTGCTAACGGTTTGCTGCGGCAGCAGGTGGCCGTCGGCGTCGCGAATATCGACGCTGACGTTCATCGACAGGCCGACGCGCAGCGGGTTTTTCTGCATATCATGGGGATCGAGTACAATACGGACCGGCAGACGCTGGACAATTTTGATCCAGTTGCCGCTGGCGTTCTGTGCCGGCAGCAGCGAGAACGCGCTACCGGTGCCAATGCCCAGGCTTTCGATGGTGCCGTGATACTCGACATCATCGCCGTACAGATCGGCGTTGAGGGTGACTTTTTGTCCGAGACGCATCCCCTTCATCTGGCTCTCTTTGAAGTTGGCATCTACCCAGACTTCGTTCAGCGGCACGATAGCCATCAGCGTGGTGCCGGAATCAACGCGCATGCCGAGCTGTACCGCGCGCTTCGCCACATAGCCGCTGACCGGGGCCACGATGGTGCTGCGGGAATTGTCGAGATAGCGCTGACGGAGGGTGGCGACGGCACTTTTAATTTCCGGGTGGCTGTCGATTACGGTGTCATCCACCATGGCCATATTGGTACGCAACGCTTCCTGTGCGGCCAGAAGATCGCTTTGCGCGCTGGTGACCGCATCGCGATAATGCGCCAGGTCTTCCGCGGCGATCGCCCCGCTCTGGAAGATTTTCTGCCGCCGCGCATAGTCGTTTTGCGCCGTTTGTAACGCCACTTTTTTCGCGGCGACCTGCGCGCGGTAGTTATCCGCGGTGCTGTACAGCCCGCGAACCTGGCGAACCGTATTCGCCAGACTGGCTTCCGCCTGCTGCAGCGCAATTTCGGTATCGCTGGGGTCGAGCAGCACCAGCGGCTGCCCCTTCTGTACGAAGTCGCCTTCATCCACCGTCACCTGAGTGACCGTACCGCCAATCTGCGGAGTGAGCGTCACCTGGTTGCCATTGACATAAGCATCGTCGGTCGTTTCATAGTAGCGGGCGTACAGCAAATACCACGCCACCCCGCCACCGGCGGCCAGAAGCAGAATAATCAATAAAATAATAAAGTTACGTTTGCGCTTGCTGCCGCGCTCAGCCTGTTGTACCGCAGTGGTTTCCATCTTGTCAGGACCTTTTTGAATGCATTAGCGATGAGGGGCGACGATCTCGTCTGGCAACATTTTTGTCATCAGATCGACCAGCTGTCGGGATTCATCGGGAGTGAGTCGGGCGGTGAGTTCGCTGATGATCGATACCAGCGCTTCATTGACAAAGCGCTCGCAAATCAGCAGCCCTTTGTCGGTCAATGCCAGAATCACCTGGCGTTTATCCTGTGGATTGGGGGAGCGACTGATCAACTCACGCTTGACCATTCGATCCACCATTCGGCTCATGGCGCCGGCGTCCATGACCAGGTTTTTACTGATCTCGACCGGACTGTTAAAGCCTTTATAAATACTGATCAGCACCTTGAACTGCGCGGCGGTAATGTCCATGCCGGAGAAGTGCTGGCTAATCAGCTGGTCCTTGAACTGGTTAGCCAGATGGATCAACAAACCTAAGTGAAATTTATTGTTAATAATACCCGGATGGTTATTCATGATATTTGCCTGGTCAGTAATTACAAATGAAACTACTGACCAGGCATCTATTTGTCAACGCAGTGTCAAGAAGATCGCACGTTTTGTCAGCGCAGCGAGACGCCGCGCCCGAGGTTGTTTGCCGGCCCCGCCCTCGATATTCGCGACCTCTCCGCCGCGCTTGTATTCGCTTATCGCTGGTCTATGCTCAAAGCAAGGCCTGGTCAGAAAATGCTGTTGACCACCTGAAAAATAACGATAATTCTCTTTTTTTGGGTGCTGCATATGAACAAAATACAGGCGTTATTTTTGGCCGGCCTCGCGCTATGCCTGGCGTTCCCCCTTTCGGCGGCGGAACCGCGCCAACAGCCCACAGAACGTGAACAGGCCCGTACGGTGAAAATTTTCCACCAGCCGATTGTGATGTTACAGGCGACCTTCGGTCAGACGACGCCCGAAGAGCGGGTGCTGCGAATTCGCAATACGCTACGCGCTTTTACCGAGGCGGATATCAGCCAGCCGCTGCAGGTTGTTCCGGTCACGCGCTACAACCTGCCGGGTCGTTTGTTCCTTATGAACGGTAAACCCATTATGTTACTGAGCCAGGCCGACCTCGACGAAGGTGACGACCTGACCCTCGACCAGGCCAGCCAGCGGGTTCTCGCCCGAATGGAGGCGCAGCGCACCGCGCTTCGTGAACAGTTCAATACATCCTATCTGACGCTGGCGGTCGTTAAAGTGGGGGGTGGCGCGCTGCTGCTGGCGGCCTTTTATTACGCCGCCTGGCGCTCCTGGCGTCGGGTTCGCCGCTATTTTCTGCTGCGTATTCTGCAAAAGCGCGGCTGGATCCCCCAGAACTGGCGGCGGTTTCTCGGCAATATCGAAACCAGACTCTATGCCCTGCTGATGGTTTTGCTGGGCATAGTGGCGCTTTATGCCTGGCTAAGCTGGGCCTTCGGCCTGTTTCCCTGGACGCGCGTGTGGAGCGAATCGTTGGGAGAGTGGTCGGTACGCGTCCTGCAGGAGATTGCCCTGGCAATAGTTTCGGCGCTACCCGGCCTGCTGATTGTTCTGATTATCTTGCTGATCACCTGGTTTATTATCCGTCTGGTAAAGCTGCTGCTCAGTCAGGTGGAAGCCGGTCGTCTGCAAATTCCGGGTCTGCATCCCGAAACGGTAGGCGCAACGCGCAAACTTATCTCGGTGGTCATCTGGCTCTTCGCCCTCTCCGCCGCTTACCCCTTTTTACCTGGCGCCAACTCGCTGGCGTTCAAAGGGATTAGCGTCTTTTTCGGTCTGATGTTAACCCTGGGATCGGCAGGAGTCATGAACCATGCCATGAGCGGTCTGGTGCTGATTTACTCGCGCGCGCTGCGCAAAGGCGATGTGATTCGGATTGCCGACAATGAGGGTGAGGTCAGTGAAATTGGGATGCTGGCCACCAAAATCGTCACCCGGGAAAACTATATCGTGACGGTGCCAAACGCCGTGGTAGTGAGCGGGAAAATCACCAACCTCAGCGCACAAAGCAGCGAAAGCGGCCTTAACCTGACCACCGGCGTCACCATCGGCTACGACACGCCGTGGCGACAGGTTCAGGCGCTGCTGGAACTGGCGGCGCGGCGCGCGCCGGGTATCGACCACCGCCAGCCGCCGCAGGTGCGTCAGCTTGGGCTGATGGACTGGTACGTCGCCTATGAGCTGCAGGTCCTGCTACTGGCGGAAACCTCGCTGGCCGACGGACGAACCGCGCTACACAGCAACATTCAGGATGTCTTTAATGAATTTGGCGTGCAGATCATGTCGCCGAACTTTGTTATGCAGCCGAAGGGAGCCGTGATGGTGGCAAAAGAGGACTGGTACGCCGCGCCGGCGGCGAAAGACCCACAGATAACAGAGAGATAAGTCACGATGCTGGCCGGCGAAAACCGGCCAGCACAACCGCATCAGGCCGGTTTCCCGTCCAGCTCATCAAACACCTGCTGCGCAAGATGCATCGTGGCATTGGCGGCAGGCAGCCCGCAGTACAGCGCGGAGTGCATAATCAACTCTTTCAGCTCATCGCGGGTCACGCCATTATTAAACGCCGCGCGCAGATGCATTTTCAGCTCCGCTTCGCGGTTGAGCGCAATCAGCATGGCGATTGTTATCATGCTGCGGGTATGGTGATCGAGCCCCGGCCGGGTCCAGGTCTCTCCCCACGCATAGCGGGTAATAAAATCCTGAAACTCGTCATTGAGCGGCGTCAGATTGTGCAGCGTGCGCTCCACATGGGCATCGCCCAGCACTTTGCGCCGAACGTTCATGCCCTGCTGGTAACGGGTTTTATCGTCCACGATCGTCCCCTTGCAAAAAAGCCAACAGCGCCGCGCTAAAGGCCTCCGGCGACTCGATACTGGACAGATGGGACGCGGGAACCACCACCACCTGCGAAGAGGAGATCTGCTGATGTAAAAAATGCGCATCGGCAACGGTAGTGACAGGGTCACTTTCACCGGCAATGATCAGCGTCGGCACGCTAATTTGTCCGACTTCGCTGCGCAAATCGGCCGCCGCCAGGGCTTCACAGCACTCGGCATACCCTTCGGCATTGCTATGGGTCAGCTGATGGCACAGCGCCTCGACCACCTCCGGCGCCTTCTGACGGAAAGCGTGCGTGAACCAGCGGTCCGCCGCACCGGCGGCCACTACGTCCATTCCTTCCTGACGCACGGCCCGCGAGCGGGAGAGCCAGCTGGCCTGATCGCCAATCCGCGCCGCCGTGTTGGCCACCGCGATACCGTAAAAACGATCCGCGGCAAAACGCCCCAGCCATAGCCCGGTCAGGCCGCCCATCGAGATACCGCAAAACCAGGCTTTGGCGATATTGAGATGATCGAGCAGCGCAATAACATCTTCACCAAGCTGCGCCAGCGTCACCTTGCCTGACTTTTGGGTTTTACCATGGCCGTGGGTGTCATAGCGCAGCACGCGGAACCGTTGGGTTAAGGCCGCCATCTGCGGCTGCCACATTGCGCGGGTGGTCCCGAGCGAGTTAGAAAGCACAATGACCGGCGCGCCTTCCGGCCCGTCCAGCTGATAATCAAGGTTCATCACGTTGCTCCTTGTAACGCGCCACGACCTGGCGCACAAAACGTTCGGCGCTGCCGGTGGCCGTGGCCGGGTCCAGCAGCTGCGTTAAACGGGGTGGCGAAAGATGCTGGCTGACCAGCGGGTCGTTCTCCAGCAGCGCCTGCAGCGGGCGAGATTCGTCGATCGCCTGGCGGCACAGCGCCTCAATACGGTGATGGGCATCGGCTTTGCCAATAAACGCCGCCAGCGCCAGCGTCACCGCCTCGGCCATAATCAGTCCGTGAGTGATCTCCAGATCGGCCCGCATTTTCTGCGGGAAGACCTGCATCTCGCGAACCAGCGCATCGCTTTGCGCCAGCGCCCCTCCCACCAGCATAATCAGCTCTGGCAGAGTCTCCCATTCCGCCTGCCAGCCGCCAAGGGCGCGTTCATGCTGCTGAATCTGGCTGGCGTAAAGCGTCGCCACCAGTCCTGGCGTGCGCTGGGCTGCGGTTAAAATCGCGCTACAGGCGATGGGGTTGCGTTTGTGCGGCATGGTCGACGATCCGCCGCGCCCTTCCGCAACCGGTTCGCTGACTTCCGCCACTTCGGTTTGCATCAGCAGGGAAAAATCGTTAGCAAATTTGCCCAGCGTGCCGCACAGGCCAGCAAACCAGGCCCCCACTTCCAGCAGCCGGTCACGCTGGCTGTGCCACGGCGTATCCGGCAGAGTCAGCCCGAGCAGGCTGGCCAGCGCCGCAGCAACCGGCGATGCATCGGCTTTCAGCGAATCCAGGGTGCCCGCCGCGCCGCCAAACTGCAGCACCAGCACCCGCGGTCGCATCTCCCGCAAACGCTGCTGCCAGCGCAGCAGCGCATCAAGCGTGCCCGCCAGCTTCAGGCCAAAGGTGACCGGCAGCGCGTGCTGCATCCAGGTACGACCGGGCATGACCGTGTTCTGATAGCGTTCAGCCTGCATGGCGAAGCCGTCAATCAGCTGTTGCAACAGCCGTTCCGTTTCGTCCAGCGCGCCGCGCAGCTGCAAGACCAGCCCGCTGTCGATAGCATCCTGGCTGGTCGCCCCCCAGTGAACATAGCGTGCCGCCCCGGCATCCTGCGTCTTCACCCGGGCGGTGAGCTGTTTCACCAACGGAATCGCCAGGTTGCCCGCGCTGGCGGCGGCCAGCCCCAGGGCCGGAAAATCGATGGCCGAATGCTGGCAGGCGCTGACGATGGGGGCGACGGCATCCGGCGGCACCGTGCCGCAGGATGCCTGCGCGCGGACCAGCGCCGCTTCAAAATCCAGCATCCCCTGCACCCGCTGCGCATCGCTAAACCAGGCGGTCAGCGGACTGCTGCGCAGCATGGGGGTCAACAAACTCATGTTGGCTCCTTAAACACGTTCAATAATCAGCGCAATGCCCTGACCGACGCCAATACACATGGTACACAGCGCATAGCGCCCACCGGTGCGACGTAGTTGATACGCGGCGGTCATCGCCAGACGCCCGCCCGACGCCCCCAGAGGATGGCCCAGCGCAATGGCGCCGCCGTTGGGATTGACGTGGGGCGCATCGTCGGCCAGCCCTAAATCGCGGGTCACCGCCAGCGCCTGTGCGGCGAACGCTTCATTCAATTCAATCACATCCATTTGCTCCAGCGTCAGCCCGGTCTGCGCCAGCACTTTACGTACCGCCGGAGCCGGTCCGAAGCCCATAATCCGAGGCGCCACACCCGCCGTCGCCACGCCGACAACCCGGGCCAGGGGGTGCAGATCGTTGGCCCTCAGCGCCGATTCGCTGGCCAACAGCAAGGCACAGGCGCCATCGTTCACCCCGGAGGCGTTCCCCGCGGTCACCGAGCCGTCCGGGCGCACCACCCCCTTGAGTTTCGCCAGCGCTTCCGCAGAAGTGCTGCGCGGGTGTTCATCGCGGGTAAACAGCAGCGGATCACCTTTTCGCTGGGCGATAGAGACCGTTATCAGCTCATCAGCAAACCGGCCGGCCTCCTGCGCCGCGGCGGTACGCATCTGGCTACGCAGCGCAAAGGCGTCCTGATCGGCACGCGAAACGGCAAAATCAGCGGCGACGTTCTCGGCGGTCTCCGGCATCGAATCCACGCCGTACAATGCTTTCATCCGGGCGTTGATAAAGCGCCAGCCGATCGTCGTATCTTCAATCTGCATGTTGCGGCTGAAGGCATTCTCCGCCTTGCCCATCACAAACGGCGCGCGCGACATGCTCTCCACGCCGCCGGCGATCATCAGCTGAGTTTCGCCGCTTTTGATGGCGCGCGCTGCGACGCCGATCGCATCAAGACTGGAGCCGCACAGCCGGTTAATGGTACTGCCCGGCACCGTTTGCGGTAGCCCGGCCAGCAGCAGCGCCATGCGGGCAACGTTGCGGTTATCTTCCCCGGCCTGGTTTGCGCAGCCGTAAATCACATCATCAATGCGCGCGGGATCCAGCCCCGGGTTACGCGCCAGCAGCGCTTTCAGCGGCAGAGCGGCCAAATCATCGGCGCGCATCGTCGCCAGCGTACCACCAAAACGTCCGAACGGTGTACGCACCGCATCACAGATAAATGCCTGATTCATCATAGGTTCCTTATGCGCTTTCCGCCAGATGTTCGAAGGTCAACGCCACCGGAGTGATGCGCTGCAGCTCCTCAAAAGAGAGGCCGTTGAAAATTTCGCGTACCACCGGGCCGGCCGGCGTGATGTCGATGACTGCCAGGTCCGTGTAGATCCGGCTGACGCAGCCCACTCCGGTGAGCGGGTAGCTGCACTGTTCAACCAGCTTACACTCGCCGTCGCGGGTCAGATGATCCATCATCACAAACACCTGACGGGCGCCGATGGCGAGATCCATCGCCCCCCCCACCGCCGGGATCGCGTCCGGCGCGCCGGTGCTCCAGTTGGCGAGATCGCCGCTGGCGGAGACCTGATACGCCCCCAGTACGCAAATGTCGAGGTGGCCGCCGCGCATCATGGCGAATGAGTCGCCATGATGGAAAAAGCAGCCGCCTTTAAGCAGGGTCACGTACTCTTTACCGGCATTAATCAGCTCGGGGTCTTCTTCGCCCTGCTGCGGCTTGCCCCCCATCCCCAGCAGGCCATTTTCACTGTGCAGAAACACTTCTTTGTCGGTCGGCAGATAGTTGGCGATGCGCGTAGGTAAACCGATGCCCAGATTGACATAGGCCCCTTCAGGAATATCGCGCGCCACTCGCTGGGCCATTTCATCGCGGGTTAGTTTTTGCATGGCTGGCTCCTCAGGCGCGTTGTGCGGTGGTCAGGTGTTCCAGCGAGAACACCCGCTGGACGAAAATCCCCGGCGTGATCACATTTTCCGGGTCAAGGTCGCCAAGACTCACCAGACGGGAGACTTCAACGATGGTGGTTTTTGCGGCGGTGGCCATAATAGGGCCGAAGTTGCGCGCCGCTTTGCGGTACACCAGATTGCCCCAGCGGTCAGCCTGATGCGCTTTGATCAGGGCAAAATCGGCCTTGATCGGGTATTCGAGGACGTAATGACGACCATCGATTTCGCGGCTCTCTTTACCTTCAGCCAGCGGCGTGCCGTAGCCGGTCGGCGTAAAAATCGCGCCCAGACCGGCGCCGGCGGCCTGGATTCGCGCCGCGAGATTACCCTGCGGGACCAGTTCGAGCTCCACTTTGCCGCGACGATAAAGATCGTCAAAAATCTGTGAGTCGACCTGGCGCGGGAAAGAACAGATCATCTTTCTCACGCGTCCGGCCTTCAGCAGTGCCGCCAGGCCAACTTCACCGTTGCCCGCATTGTTGTTGATAATGGTGAGTTCGCGGGCACCCTGTTCAATCAGGGCATCAATCAGGTACGTTGGCTGACCGGCAGGACCAAAACCGCCGATCATGATGGTCGCCCCGTCGTGAATCCCGGCGATGGCATCACTTAGCGTCGACACGCTTTTATCAATCATCAGGTCGCTCCTTTACGTGCGGTAATCGCACTTTTATGCGTTGTTCGCACAAAATGTGACCCGCTTAACGATGTTGGTCAAGGGCGATAATCGAAATATGGTGCGATAATCGAACATCGTATATCTTTAGCGAAAGAATGTGATCGATGGCAAATATGGAGAAGAAAATGGAGAAGCATCCAGACGATTTACTGACGGGCGACAGCGATCCGTTTAAAGGCGATCCGAACTTTATGGCCTCGCTGGCCCGCGGGCTGGAAGTGATTCAGGCCTTCACCCCGCAGCGCCCGGTTCTGTCTATCTCGCAAATCAGTCAGAAGACCGGCATTCCGCGCGCGGCGGTGCGCCGCTGCCTGTATACGCTGGGGAAACTGGGGTTCGTCTATGCGGAAGATGGCAAAAACTTTCAGCTGCGCCCGCGCATTCTGGCTCTCGGCCACGCATGGCTAGCCTCCACGCCGCTGGCGCGTTCGGCGCAGCCTGTTCTTAAACATCTGAGTGAAATGTTGAACGAGTCCTGCTCGATAGCCACCCTCGATGGCGACGATATTCTCTATATTGCCCGCGCCTCCAGTTCGCGGATTATGACCATCGATCTGGATATCGGCAGCCGCCTGCCGGCCTGGGCGACCTCGATGGGGCGCGTGCTGTTAAGCCATCTGCCGGAAGAGAAGCTGAACGATATGCTGGCGCGGGTCACGATGATTCGCTACACCCCGCAAACGGTGGATTCAGTGAACAAGCTGCGCGCGGAGCTGAAGCGCGTCCAGCAGCAGGGTTACGCGCTCAACGATCAGGAGCTGGAAATGGGGCTCCGCTCGCTGGCGGTGCCTTTGTTCAACCCGCAGGGCCAGATACAGGCCGCGCTGAACGTCGGCGTGCATGCCGGGCAGGTCTCCACCCGCGAAATGCTGGAACGGGTACTGCCCGAGCTGCAAAAAGCGGCTCGCGAGCTGACGCTGCTGCTGCGCTAGCGGCTACGTTTGGCGTGGCGCTCCCAGTTTTCCTGTTTCGCCTCGGCGGATTTACGCAACGCGACGTAACACGCTCCGCTGCCGCCATGCGGTGCCGAGGCCACGCAGAACGCCTGCACCTCGGGCAGTTCGACCAGCCAGCGCGCCAGATAGCTACGCACGATATTGGCGTGGGCGTTATCATCCCGCCCTTTCCCGTGGACGATCAGCAGATTGCGCAACCCCTCTTTTTGCGCCTGCACGACAAAGGCAAACAGCATTTGCCGGCACTGTTCGACCGGACGGCGCAACAGATTCAGGCTCGCCTGCGGGTCATATTTCCCCAGCCGCAGCTTATCCAGCACACCGTTTTGCAGCCCTTCGCGTTTAAATTCCAGCGGCGTCGTCAGCGGCAGAATATCGAGATAGCCGGTGGTGAGAAAATTATCGAGCTGCAGGACATCAAGACGCTGCGTCGGGCGCGGGTTGCGTTCAGGATGCCAATGCACGTCATTGCCACGCTTGAGAGGCTGAACGTCCTCCATGGCGCCAAGAAATAGCGATTTGTCGTCAAGATTCATGTGCACTCCTCCGGCTGCTACCGGAGGCTACTATATCCGCCGCGCCCCGCCTCCTCAATGCGTTTGTCGACAACCGGCGACAATTTACCCTCCCGGCTCAGGCGGGAAACTGCTGGCGACTTTGTCGGCGAAACTGGGTGATTAGCGAGGCCGTTAGCGGCGTCTGGCGCGAGTCGCGACGCTGGATCAGGTAATAGGTCGCTTTCGGTAACGTTTCGCTCACCTTGATCATCACCAGCTTGTCGGCAATCATCGGGTCGCTGCCCAGCTCAACCGGTAAGATACTCAGAAAATCACTCTGTACCACCAGACTGATGCAGGAAGAGAAGGTTTCGCACACGATGCCGACATGCGGGATCTGCGCACGGTGGCTAAACAGATCCTGGAGCTGCTTAAAGTAGCTGCCGCGCGGCGTCGGCATGGTCCAGCTGTAAGGCAGCAGTTGTTCAATCGAGGTCGCCTGGGTTGCGGGATGCCCGACGCGGGCGAAGACCGCAAACGGCTTTTCGAACAGCTTCTCAAAGCTGAACTCATGATCGTAAGGGCCGGGATAATAGGTATTGATGGTGAAGTCGAGCTCACCCTGCCGCAGCTCGTTGATCATCGACAGCAGCTGACCTTCCATGATACGCACCTTCACCAGCGGGTGCTGCTGATGAAAACGCCCAATCACCGAGGGCATCAGCGAGCGCGCCACGCTGGCTCCAAGGCCAATATTGATCTGCCCGGTCAACGCCCCCTGGCGCTGTAACAGATCCTCCTGCGCCGCCCGCAGCTCCTCAAGAATCAAACTGGCGTGCTGATAAAAACTTTCGCCATTTTCGGTTAACGATACCCCCTGGCTACGGCGCACGAACAGCTGGGCGGACAGCCCCTCTTCCAGCTCTTTAATCGCCTTGGTCAAGGCCGGTTGCGATAACGCCAGCGTCCGGCTGGCACCGCGAATGCTGCCCTGACGCGCCACTTCGACGAAGGCGCGAATTTGGTGAAATTTGATCTGAAAAGACATCGCCGTAGTGATAACCATTGTTTATCAAACAGAAGAAAATGGCATCTACTGTAATGCAAAGCGTTGTGGCAACGTAAGAATGCGCTGCTGAAAAACCCGTCAGCGATAAGTAAAAGCTATCACACCGTGAACCTCATCACATTTTTAAATATGACAGGACAGGTTATGCCGTTACTCAATGAATACATCCGTCAACTGCTGCCAGAGATGACGCAATGGCGTCGCGATTTACACCATTATGCCGAGTCCGGCTGGGTCGAGTTCCGTACCGCCAGTAAAGTTGCAGAACGATTGCACCAGCTGGGCTACGACCTGACGCTGGGCCGCGACGCGATCGATGCCGATAGCCGGATGGGATTACCGGATGAGGCCACCCTGGCCAAAGCTTTTCAGCGCGCCCGCGAGCAAGGGGCGCCAGAACCGTGGCTGAGCGCGTTTGAAGGCGGCTTCACCGGTATCGTCGCGACGCTGGATACCGGGCGTCCCGGCCCCACGCTGGCCTTTCGGGTCGATATGGATGCCCTCGATCTGAATGAACATAGCGACGGCCACCACCGCCCGTTCCGCGAGAACTTTGCCTCCTGTAACCCTGGGATGATGCACGCCTGCGGACATGATGGTCATACGGCTATCGGCCTTGGTCTGGCCCACGTTCTGAAACAGTATGCCGATCGGCTGCACGGCGTGATCAAGCTGATTTTCCAGCCTGCGGAGGAAGGTACCCGCGGCGCGCGGGCCATGGTCGCCGCTGGCGTGGTGGATGATGTCGATTACTTTACCGCTATTCATATCGGTACCGGCGTACCGGCCGGTACGGTGGTATGCGGCAGCGATAATTTTATGGCTACCACCAAATTCGACGCGGTATTCACCGGCGTCGCCGCCCACGCCGGAGGTAAACCGGAAGACGGACGCAATGCTCTGCTCGCCGCGGCGCAGGCGGCAATTGGTCTGCACGCCATCGCGCCGCATAGCGCCGGCGCGTCGCGGGTCAACGTCGGCGTCATGCAGGCGGGCACCGGGCGGAACGTTGTCCCTTCCGGCGCGCTATTGAAGGTGGAAACCCGTGGTGACACGGAAGACATTAATCGCTATGTGTTTGAACGCGCACAAGAGGTTATCCAGGGGGCTGCCGCGATGTACGGTGCCAGCGTCGACGTGCGTTTGATGGGCGCGGCGACCTCCAGCGCCCCCTCCCCGGCGTGGGTAAACTATCTGCGCGAGCAGGCGGCCCGGGTGCCCGGCGTGGAACAGGCTATCGACCGTATTGCCGCGCCTGCCGGCTCAGAAGATGCCACCCTGATGATGGTCCGGGTTCAACAGCATAATGGTCTGGCCTCATATATGGTTTTTGGCACGCAACTCAGCGCCGGCCACCACAACGAACAATTCGACTTTGATGAGAACGTGATGGCCATCGCCGTTGAAACCCTGGCCCGCACCGCGCTCAATTTCCCCTGGCAACGAGGTGTGTAATGGAGACTCTCTACCGCTACGTTGATGAGGCGATTGCCGCCCGCGCCGGGGAGTTGACCGCCATCGCCGATGCAATCTGGGATCATCCGGAAACACGGTTTGAGGAGTACTGGTCAGCCGAACGGCTGGCGCTGGCCCTTGAAGCAGAAGATTTTCAGGTCTGCCGTGAAGCCGGCGGGATCCCGAACGCCTTTGTCGCCAGCTACGGCAGCGGAAAGCCGGTGATTGCCCTGCTGGGTGAATATGATGCGCTGGCCGGGCTCAGTCAGCAGGCGCACTGCGCGCATCCTGCTGCCGCAACCCCAGGGGCGAACGGCCACGGCTGTGGTCACAATCTGCTGGGCACCGCGGCGCTGGCCGCCGCCATTGCCTGCCGGAGCTGGCTGGCGCAGCACGGCGGTGGTGGGACGATTCGTTTCTACGGCTGTCCGGGTGAAGAAGGCGGTTCCGGCAAAACGTTTATGGTGCGCGAAGGATTGTTTGACGATGTGGACGCCGCGCTGACCTGGCACCCGGAAGCCTACGCCGGTATGTTCAGCACCAGCACGCTGGCCAACATTCAGGCCGCCTGGCGGTTCAGCGGCACCGCCGCCCACGCCGCCAACTCGCCGCATCTGGGCCGCAGCGCTCTGGATGCCGTTACGCTGATGACCACCGGCAGCAACTTCCTCAATGAGCACATTATTGAGAAAGCGCGGGTCCACTATGCCATTACCGACAGCGGCGGTATTTCCCCCAACGTGGTCCAGGCGCAGGCGGAAGTGCTCTATTTAATCCGCGCGCCGGAGATGGCGGATGCGCAGCAAATCTATGCCCGCATCGAGAAAATCGCCCAGGGCGCGGCGCTGATGACGGAAACCTCGGTCACCTGTCGTTTCGAGAAGGCCTGCTCCAGCTATTTACCAAATCGCACGCTGGAGGCGGCGATGTATCAGGCCGTTTGCCACTACGGCACGCCCTCATGGAGTAAGGAAGATCGCGCGTTTGCCGACCAAATTCGTGCAACGTTAAGCGAGAACGACCTCAACAACAGCCTGAAAAATATCGCCGGCACCGGCGGCGAAGAGGGAAAAAACTTCGCCCGCCGCCACCGGGACACGGTGCTGATCGATGAAGTCGCTCCCTGGGCCGCGACGGATAATATCCTGGCAGGGTCAACCGATGTGGGCGACGTCAGCTGGAAAACCCCGGTCGCCCAATGTTTCAGCCCCTGTTTTGCCGTCGGAACACCGCTGCATACCTGGCAGCTGGTGAGCCAGGGCCGCACGGCCATCGCCCACAAGGGGATGCTGCTGGCCGGAAAAGTGCTCGGCGCCACGGCGATCCGCCTGCTCACCGACGGCGCGCTGCTGCAAGCCAGTCAACAAGAACTGGCGCAACAGCTGGCGGAAAGGCCATATCATTGCCCGATCCCGCAAGACGTGACACCGTCACCTTTAAAATAAAAACAATAGCTCACGCAATAAACACCACAACTAACACAACAACGACTGAGGAATGCCCATGAGTATGTCATCCATACCGTCGCCTTCCCCCAACGGGAAGCTGTACAGCTGGGTTGAAAAGATCGGCAACAAGGTTCCACACCCTTTTTTGCTGTTTATTTATCTGATCGTGGTGCTGGCGGTAGCCACCGCCGCACTGTCGGCCTTTGGCGTGGGGGTGATCAACCCGACAGACGGCTCCACCGTGGTAGTCAAAAACCTGCTCAGCATCGAAGGACTACACTGGTTTCTGCCGAACGTCATCAAGAACTTCAGCGGATTTGCCCCGCTGGGGGCGATTCTGGCGCTGGTGCTCGGCGCGGGACTGGCCGAACGGGTGGGTCTGCTGCCGGCGCTGATGGTCAAAATGGCCTCGCACGTCAGCGCGCGCTACGCCAGCTATATGGTGCTGTTTATCGCCTTTTTTAGCCATATCTCATCCGACGCCGCTCTGGTGATCATGCCGCCGTTAGGCGCCCTGATGTTTCTCGCCGTCGGCCGCCACCCGGTGGCGGGATTACTGGCGGCGATTGCCGGCGTCGGCTGCGGGTTCACCGCTAATTTGCTGATTGTCACAACCGATGTGCTGCTCTCGGGCATCAGTACCGAGGCGGCAAAGACGCTGGATGGCTCGCTGCATGTCAGCGTTATCGACAACTGGTATTTCATGGCTTGTTCGGTCATCGTTCTGACCCTGGTAGGCGGGCTTATCACCGATAAGTTGATTGAACCGCGGCTGGGAACATGGGAAGGCCGCAGTGAGGACAGACTTGCGGCGCTGACGCCAGAGCAACGCTTCGGGCTGCGGGTAGCCGGTATCGCGTCATTGGTTTTTATCGCTCTGGTCGCCATCATGGTCGTGCCGCAGAACGGGATTCTGCGCGATCCGGTCACTCATACGGTGATGCCCTCACCCTTTATTAAAGGCATTGTGCCGCTGATTATTTTTTTCTTCTGCTTCGTCTCGCTGGCCTACGGTATTGCCACCGGAAAAATTCGCCGTCAGGCAGATTTGCCGCCGTTAATGATCGAACCGATGAAAGAGATGGCCGGGTTTATCGTTATGGTGTTCCCGTTGGCCCAGTTTGTTGCCATTTTTAACTGGAGCAATATGGGTAAATTTATGGCCGTGGGGCTGACTGATTTACTGGAGCAGGCGGGAATGAACGGGGTGCCGGCTTTTGTTGGCCTGGCGTTACTGTCGGCATTTCTCTGTATGTTCATCGCCAGCGGCTCGGCAATCTGGTCCATTCTGGCGCCGATCTTTGTGCCGATGTTTATGCTACTCGGGTTTCATCCGGCCTTTGCACAGATACTGTTCCGCATCGCGGATTCGTCGGTCCTGCCGCTGGCGCCGGTATCGCCGTTTGTCCCGCTGTTTCTGGGCTTCCTGCAACGCTATCGTTCAGATGCGAAACTCGGCACCTATTATTCTCTCGTCCTGCCCTATCCCCTGATATTCCTCGGCGTGTGGCTTCTGATGCTGGTGATATGGTACTGGCTGGGGTTACCCATCGGCCCAGGAATTTACCCACGCCTGTCCTGACAAAGCCGGGTGGCCAGAATCTGGCCACCCTCCGCTGCGCGCGTGACGACACTTGTCACCACGCGAAGAGGATCTTCGTCTCCAGACCTGCTTTGATTATATCAGCCTTGTCTGAGACGCATTTTTTCGGCATCCAGGGTTGTCTTGCGACATTCTTAAAGATGCCGTTTTTTTAAATGCATCTCTTTCAGCATCTTATATACAGACTCAAGCACAAGAGAGACAGCGTTTAACAATAACCCACTGATAATCAAGATTAAAAGTCCTGTCAGCATATATTGCATATCGATACCTCTAGTGGTTGTAAAAAAAAGCCAACACCGGGGTGCTGGCAAAATAATTGACTCAAGGAATGCCTGTATATTTATTCGCGGCGCCGGGTGCCTCCCGATGAATTAGCCAGTTCTTACTAATCCGCGTGCGTATGACAAACTGCAGAGAAAAACGAACTGAACGCTCCTCCGCACAGGGGAATTCGCCGCCGAATAAAAGTAACAAAAACCCGTCGCCCCCGCGCGGCGCAATTAATACAAAAATAAACATCTCCGCAGACGATATGTCGGCGATTTTATCCGTATCAGCAGCCGTACGCAGATTGAAATCGCGCGTCATTTCTTTCCCCTGTTCCCGGCCTTTATCCGCACAGCGGTGGATTATCTTTCAGGAGTATAGTTGCCAGAACGGCGTGCGTGATATCTTGTCAATAGAGCGCAATAGTTATCTTGCTAATCAGGTAACAAGGAGAAACGATGCTGGTACTGCTTCAGGACAAAATCGACACCCCGCTGGGGCCATTATGGATTCTTTGCGACGAGCAGTTTCGCCTGCGCGCCGTTGAGTGGGAGGAGCATAGCGACCGTATGACGCAACTGCTTGATCTGCACTATCGGCATGAAGGTTATCAACGCATCGATGCCCGCGATCCCGGCGGGCTGAGTCGCCAACTTGACGCCTACTTCGCCGGCGATCTCAGCATCATCGAGACGCTGCCGACGGCAACGGCAGGCACCCCCTTTCAGCGTGAAGTCTGGCAAGCCCTGCGCACCATTCCCTGCGGTCAGGTGATGCATTACGGCCAGCTGGCGGAAACACTGGGGCGTCCGGGCGCGGCGCGTGCGGTCGGCGCGGCCAACGGTTCAAACCCGGTCAGCATTGTCGTGCCCTGCCACCGCGTGATTGGGCGAAATGGCACCATGACCGGCTATGCCGGCGGCGTGCAGCGGAAAGAGTGGTTATTGCGCCATGAGGGGTATCTGCTTCTTTGACGCTACGTGCCTTTTATCGGAAGCATCAGGTAACTTTACAATAAGCTTCCGACCAACATTGTATTGTTTATCAATGAGATAAAAGTGATAAAAGCTTTACCCTTTTAATATTACGTGTTTCACGGGTTCGAGACTTACCTGCTCACCAAAAAGATGTTAAAATTGACCAATATCAATTAAGGCTTGAGCAGACTTATGATCCCGGAAAAGAGAATTATACGACGCATTCAGTCTGGCGGTTGCGCAATCCATTGTCAGGATTGCAGCATTAGTCAGCTTTGCATCCCTTTTACTCTGAACGAGCACGAGCTTGATCAGCTGGATAATATCATCGAGCGTAAAAAGCCAATCCAGAAAGGGCAAACCTTATTCAAAGCGGGTGATGAGCTGAAATCGCTGTATGCGATTCGTTCTGGCACCATTAAAAGCTATACCATTACCGAACAAGGTGACGAGCAGATTACCGGCTTCCACCTGGCGGGTGATTTGGTTGGTTTTGATGCCATTGGTACCGCGCTACATCCGAGCTTTGCGCAAGCGCTGGAAACCTCAATGGTCTGCGAAATCCCTTTCGAAACGCTGGACGATCTTTCCGGTAAAATGCCAAATCTGCGCCAGCAGATGATGCGTCTGATGAGTGGCGAGATCAAAGGCGACCAGGACATGATCCTGCTGCTTTCTAAAAAGAATGCGGAAGAGCGTCTGGCGGCCTTTATTTATAATTTGTCTCGTCGTTTCGCGCAGCGCGGTTTCTCGCCTCGCGAATTCCGCCTGACGATGACCCGCGGTGATATCGGCAACTATCTCGGTCTGACCGTCGAAACCATCAGCCGTCTGCTGGGGCGTTTTCAGAAAAGCGGCATGCTGGCGGTAAAAGGCAAATACATCACCATCGAAAATAGCGACCTGCTCGCTCAGCTCGCTGGTCAGGCCCGCAACGTCGCCTGATCCTCTTTGTCCCTCCGCCAGATCGCTCATTTTTTTCTGATTTGTTGATCTGGCCAGGGTCATCCCTTGTTTCATTTCATCCATATAGGTTATCTTTTAATTACAGACTGTGGTTACAGTTGTAAGGAGACCCTGTATGGCCAAGTATCAGAACATGCTGGTAGTAATCGACCCCAATCAGGACGACCAGCCTGCATTGCGGCGTGCGGTGTATCTACACCAACGGATTGGTGGACGCATCAAAGCCTTTTTGCCGATCTACGATTTTTCCTATGAGATGACAACCCTGCTGTCGCCCGATGAGCGGACGGCAATGCGCCAGGGCGTTATCAGCCAACGTAGCGCCTGGATCAAAGAACAGGCCCGGTTTTATATTGAGTCCGGCGTTCCCATTGAGATTAAGGTGGTGTGGCACAATCGCCCCTTCGAAGCCATTATTCAGGAAATCCTCAGCGACAAACACGATTTGCTGCTGAAAATGGCGCACCAGCATGACAAGCTGGAAGCCGTGATTTTCACCCCGACCGACTGGCATCTGCTGCGTAAATGTCCATGTCCGGTCTGGATGGTAAAAGATCAGCCGTGGCCGGAAGGCGGCAAAGCGCTGGTGGCCGTCAATCTGGCCAGCGAAGAAAATTACCACGACGCGTTAAACGAAAAACTGGTTAAAGAAACCCTCGAGCTGGCGGACCAGGTCAACCATACCGAAGTCCATCTGGTGGGCGCCTACCCGGTCACACCGATTAATATCGCCATCGAACTCCCCGATTTTGACCCCAGTATCTACAACGACGCCATTCGCGGTCAGCATTTGCTGGCCATGAAGGCGCTGCGGCAAAAATTCGGCATTGATGAGAACCGCACCCACGTTGAAAAAGGCCTACCGGAAGAGGTCATTCCTGACCTCTCTGAACACCTGCAGGCGGGGATTGTGGTGCTGGGCACCGTCGGGCGCACCGGACTGTCGGCGGCCTTTCTCGGCAATACCGCCGAGCAGGTCATCGACCATTTGCGCTGCGACCTGCTGGTCCTCAAACCTGAGCAGTACAAAACGCCGGTTGAAATGGATGACGAGGATGACGATTAATCCACCGCGGGTTAATGCTGCGTAAAACACGCTCCCCTGCTTCGGCGGGGGATTTTTTTGTGTTGCCTCCCCGGCAACGGAAAAAACAAAGGGCCTTTCGGCCCCGTCATCGACAACACATATACAGCAACAATGCTTTTAATGGATACCTAAGCGCCAGGCATGATCGATTTCTTCTTTCAGCTCGCTGGAGGAGAGCGACATCAAATCCGCAAATTCCAGCTCAAGAAGTTTGAATTTTTTCAGATACTGCGCGGGGGTTAACGCTGTTGGGTCACGACGCAGAAACTCGATTGCCATTTGCGCCGGGGTTAATTCGGTATCCATAATATCCTCAGAGTGATGAAAAAACAGGCTTAGTATAGCACTCCAGGCTGACGACTTTATGAGCAATTCATGACCTTGCTGTATATATAAAAAAGCCGTCTCAGCAGAGACGGCTTCAGAAGCAAACATTATTTAGGATCGCAAACCATTACAACGCTTTCAGAATTGCGTCGACGCTGGCTTTCGCATCACCAAACAGCATATGGGTGTTCTCTTTGAAGAACAGCGGGTTCTGAACACCGGCATAACCTGTATTCATCGAACGCTTAAAGACCACCACATTTTGCGCTTTCCACACTTCCAGCACCGGCATCCCGGCGATCGGACTCTTCGGATCGTCCTGCGCCGCCGGGTTAACGGTGTCGTTGGCGCCGATAACCAGCACGGTATCAGTATCGGTGAAATCGTCGTTGATCTCATCCATTTCCAGCACCACGTCGTACGGCACTTTCGCTTCCGCCAGCAGTACGTTCATGTGCCCAGGCAAACGCCCGGCAACCGGATGAATACCAAAGCGCACCTTGATGCCGCGGGCACGCAATCTTTCGGTGATTTCCGCCACCGGATACTGCGCCTGTGCGACCGCCATACCGTAGCCCGGGGTGATGATCACGGAGTGCGAGTTTTTCAGCATTTCCGCGGTATCTTCGGCGCTGATTTCGCGGTGTTCACCCACTTCTTCATCGCTGCCGGTAGAGGAACCATCGGTACCAAAACCGCCGGCAATCACGCTGAAGAATGAACGGTTCATCGCCTTACACATGATGTAAGACAGAATCGCACCCGACGAGCCCACCAGCGCCCCGGTGACAATCAGCAGGTCGTTACTGAGCATAAAGCCCGCCGCCGCTGCCGCCCAGCCCGAGTAGGAGTTCAGCATTGAGACCACGACTGGCATATCTGCCCCGCCGATCGAAGCCACCAGATGCCAGCCAAAGGCCAGGGCAATGACCGTCATCACCAGCAGCGCCAGAACCTGAGTTCCTGTGCTGTCGGTGCGAACAAAGGCCACCAGCAGCAGGAAGGATACCACCAGCGCCGCCAGGTTCAGCTTATGGCGATGTGGCAGCATCAGCGGTTTAGACGAAATTTTGCCGCGCAGTTTGCCAAAGGCCACAATCGAGCCGGTGAAGGTCACCGCACCGATAAAGATGCCGAGGAACACTTCCGTCAGGTGAATATTCACCAGGATCTGTTCCATTCCCGCTTCGTGATACAGGTAGCTGTTAAAGCCGACCAGCACCGCGGCCAGGCCCACAAAGCTGTGCAGCACGGCAACCAGTTCCGGCATTTCGGTCATTTCGACTTTCTTGGCCAGGCGAATACCAATCGCGCCGCCGATAACCATCGCCAGGATGATCCACGCCACGTTGCCGGTATCCGGCCCGAGAATGGTTGCCAGCAGCGCGATAGCCATCCCGGCCATGCCGAACAGGTTACCCTGCTTCGAGGTTTCGTGCTTTGACAGCCCCGCAAGGCTAAAAATAAACAGAATAGCGGCAACAATGTATGCAGCTGTAACTAATCCTCCAGACATGTGCTACCCCTTAGTTCTTGCGGAACATTTTCAGCATGCGCTGAGTAACGGTGAAACCACCAAAAATATTAATGCTGGCGATCAGCACCGCGATAAAACTCAGGAAACTGACCCAGCCACCGTGGCCGATCTGCAATAACGCTCCGACAACGATAATCCCTGAAATTGCGTTGGTCACCGACATCAGCGGCGTATGGAGCGCATGAGAAACGTTCCATACCACGTAATAACCCACCACGCAGGAGAGCGCGAAGACGGTAAAGTGACCGAGGAACTCCTTCGGCGCCACGTTGGCAAGCCAGCCAAAGAGAATAATCGCCAGCGCCATCAGCGCGTATTTACGCCACGGGGAGGTCGGTTTTTCAGCTTCTTTCGGCGCATCAACGGGCTTCGCCGCAGCCTGCGGCTGGGCAGAAACCTGAATCGGCGGCGCCGGCCAGGTCACTTCACCTTCACGAACCACCGTCACGCCGCGAACCACTACGTCGTCAAAATCGATGGTGATATTGCCGTCTTTCTCTTTGCACAGCAGCTTCAGCAGGTTGACCAGGTTGGTTCCGTACAGCTGCGAGGACTGCGTCGGCAGACGGCCCGGGAGGTCGGTATAGCCGATGATCTTCACGCCGTTGGCGGTCGTCACCACTTCGCCAGGAACGGTGTACTCACAGTTGCCGCCGTTCTGCGAGGCCAGGTCGACCACCACGCTGCCCGCCGTCATGGAGTCCACCATTTCACGGGTAATCAGCTTCGGCGCCGGTTTGCCCGGGATCAGGGCCGTGGTGACGATGATGTCCACCTCTTTGGCCTGCGCGGCAAACAGCGCCATTTCGGCTTTGATAAAGGCTTCGGACATCACTTTGGCATAGCCGTCGCCGCTGCCCGCCTCTTCTTTAAAGTCCAGTTCCAGGAACTCGGCGCCCATACTCTGCACCTGTTCTTTCACTTCCGGACGCGTATCGAAGGCGCGGACAATCGCGCCGAGGCTGTTCGCCGCGCCGATGGCCGCCAGTCCGGCGACGCCGGCACCAATGACCATGACCTTCGCCGGCGGAACTTTCCCGGCAGCGGTGATCTGACCGGTGAAGAAACGACCAAATTCGTGGGCCGCTTCAACAATCGCCCGGTAGCCGGCAATGTTGGCCATCGAGCTGAGCGCATCCAGCGACTGGGCGCGAGAAATACGCGGCACCGAATCCATCGCCATGACGTTGATGTTGCGAGCCGCTAATTTCTGCATCAGCTCAGGATTTTGCGCAGGCCAGATAAAGCTCACCAGCGTGGTGCCCGGATTGAGTAATGCAATTTCATGTTCTTCTGGTGCGTTCACCTTCAGAATAATGGATGACTGCCAGACTTCAGCGGTGTCTACGACTTCTGCCCCCGCCTGGACAAAGGCTTCGTCATCGAAACTTGCCAGATGACCCGCGCCGCTTTCAACGGCAACGGTAAACCCGAGTTTTAGCAGCTGCTCCACCGTTTTCGGCGTGGCAGCGACGCGGGTTTCATTGGCAAACCGTTCTTTTGGTACCCCGATACGCATAGTTTTCCCTTCCATCGGTTTTTGATGATGGTTTTTCTTTTCTTACAGACGACGGTTAAGCGGCAAAACATGCCGTTTCTTTTCCATTGACTGAAAAAATGAAACAGTAACAAACTTTTTATAACCTACTGAAAATAGCGATTGTGATCTACTGCGATAAAACAGAAATTTTGATTTTATTGGTAAAACGCATCGCGAACCGTGTCAGGCAGCAATATTTACCTTAAATTTATGGTCAGGCCTGATAAATCGCTTAGCTGATGCAGTTATACGCCATTAATCGCCTGCAAGAACATAACATTAACATTACGTTAACTTATAAAAGTGGTATTGATTATCAATTTTGCTGGTCAAGCGGCTGTTTTTTCAACATATCAGAAATTGTTATATTATTGTGACGCACGTTTCGGGCGGTAAGCAAAAAATGACGCAGACAGTTACGCCTTTTAAATGCAATAATCGAGCGTTATCAGTCAACAACAATACCAGTACATGGTTTGCGCAAGGCAAAGGATTATTTTTATGAAGCTTAAGAACTCACTCCTGGCGTCTGCTCTCCTGGCTACGACAGCGTTGTCAGCCCATGCAGCGACCGAGCTGACTCCGGAGCAGGCGGCGGCGCTAAAACCCTACGATCGCGTCGTGATCACGGGCCGTTTTAATGCCATCGGCGATGCGGTAAAAGCTATGTCCCGTAAAGCGGACAAAGATGGCGCGGCCTCATTTTATGTTGTCGACACTTCTGATTATGGCAACAGCGGCAACTGGCGCGTCACGGCGGATTTGTATAAAGACAATGCTCCGCAGGCGGATGCCCCGAAAAATCGCGTCATCAATGGCGTCATGGAGTTGCCAAAGGATCAGGCCGTCGAGCTGGAGCCTTTTGATACCGTGACCGTCCAGGGCTTTTATCGCAGTCAGCCGGAAGTGAATGATGCGATCACCAAAGCGGCGAAAGCCAAAGGTGCCGCCTCCTTCTTCATCGTCCGTCAGGTTGATGCTAACCAGGGCGGCAACCAGCGTATCACGGCTTATATCTATAAAGCCGATGCCCGGAAACGCGTTCTGCAGAGCCCGGATGCGATCCCGGCCGATTCTGAAGCCGGGCGCGCAGCGCTGGCTGAAGGCGGTACCGCTGCGAAAAACGTCGAAATTCCAGGCGTTGCCACCACGGCAGCCGTCGGTTCCGGTACCGGCGTAGGTCGTTTCTTCGAAACGCAGTCATCAAAAGGCGGACGTTACACCGTCACGCTGCCGGATGGCACCAAAGTTGAAGAAGTGAACAAGATCACCGCGGCCCAGATGGCGCCGTTTGACAGCATCAAGTTCACCGGTAATTACGGCAACATGACCGAAATTTCTTACCAGACCGCCAAACGCGCGGCGAAGAAAGGGGCGAAGTACTACCACATTACCCGCCAGTGGCAGGAACGTGGCGGTAACATCACCATCAGCGCAGATCTGTATAAATAATCGCATCGGCACTGAGTAAAAAGGCGGCAATATGCCGCCTTTTTGTTTTTTTTCATCCGCCACCATTGCATGCGCACAAGACACTCCGTAAAATCCCGCGCCTTAGCGTAATCCTCCATTTTTATGCGATTTCGCCAAATAAATATTCTTGATTCACTGCCGTCACCTCGGGAATACAATGGAAAAGAAACTGGGCCTCAGCGCCTTGACCGCACTGGTACTGAGCTCAATGCTGGGCGCAGGCGTGTTCAGCTTGCCGCAAAATATGGCGGCCGTCGCCAGCCCGTCGGCCCTGCTGATTGGCTGGGCGATCACCGGCGTGGGGATTTTATTCCTCGCCTTCGCCATGCTGCTGTTGACCCGCATTCGCGCCGATCTTGACGGCGGTATCTTCACCTATGCCCGCGAAGGTTTCGGTGAACTCGTCGGTTTTTGCTCCGCCTGGGGCTACTGGCTGTGCGCGGTGATCGCCAACGTCTCGTATCTGGTGATTGTCTTTGCCGCGCTCAGCTTCTTTACCGACACTCCGGATACCATTATTTTCGGCAACGGGAATACCTGGCAGGCGATCGTGGGCGCGTCGCTCCTGCTGTGGGTGGTGCACTTTCTGGTCCTGCGCGGCGTCCAGACCGCGGCAGGCATTAACCTGATCGCGACCCTGGCCAAGTTAATCCCCCTCGGCGCATTTGTTATCCTCGCCGTCATCGCTTTTCGCCTGGAGACATTCCGCCTTGATTTTAGCGGGCTGGCGCTCGGGGTACCGGTCTGGGAGCAGGTGAAGAACACCATGTTGATCACCCTGTGGGTGTTTATCGGCGTGGAAGGTGCGGTCGTGGTTTCCGCACGGGCGCGCAATAAACAGGATGTCGGCCGCGCCACGCTGCTGGCAGTCCTTTCCGCGCTGGTGGTTTATCTGCTGGTGACCCTGCTCTCTTTAGGCGTGGTCGCCCGTCCGGAACTGGCCGAAATGCGTAATCCGTCGATGGCTGGCCTGATGGTGAAAATGATGGGCTCATGGGGCGAAGTGGTGATCGCGGCCGGGCTGATTATTTCCGTGTGCGGTGCCTACCTGAGCTGGACCATTATGGCGGCAGAAGTCCCCTGGCTGGCCGCGACGCATAAAGCATTTCCGCGCCGCTTCGCCCGGCAGAATAAAAACAACGCTCCGTCGGCCTCGCTGTGGCTAACCAATATCAGTGTTCAGGTGTCGCTGGTGCTGATCTGGCTGACAAAGTCTGATTACAATACGTTATTGACCATCGCGTCCGAGATGATTCTGGTGCCCTATTTCCTCGTGGGCGCCTTCCTGCTGAAGATTGCTGTACGCCCGCTGCATAAGGCGGTAGGTGTCGGCGCATGTATTTATGGCTTATGGTTATTATATGCATCCGGCCCTGTGCATTTATTGTTGTCAGTGGTACTTTACGCTCCGGGTCTTCTGGTTTTCCTGTACGCTCGCCGTACGCACCAGCACGATCGCATGCTCAAACGCCGTGAATTAGCCTTAATTGGTTTTTTGCTGGTTGCCGCTGTACCGGCAACGTGGATGCTGGTGGGGTAAGCGGTCGCCCTGCTGCTGAACTCAAAGGAGATACCCATGACTGTCCGACAGCCTCGTCCGATTCTCATCACCGGTGGAGGCCGCCGCATCGGCCTCGCGCTGGCGCACCATTTTCTGGATCAGCAGCAGCCGGTTATCGTCAGCTATCGCACGCACTACCCGGCCATTGACGCACTGCGCGACGCCGGGGCCGTCTGTCTTGCCGCCGACTTTAGTACCGATGAACAGATACTGGCCTTCGCCGAAGCGGTAAAACACCACGCCGCCGACGGCCTGCGCGCGATCGTCCATAACGCCAGCGACTGGATGGCTGAAAAGCCGGGCGTTCCGCTCACCACCGTGCTGGCCAGCATGATGCAGATCCACGTTCATGTCCCCTATTTGCTCAACCATGCGCTGGAAACGCTCCTGCGCGGGCACGGGCACGCCGCCAGCGACATTATTCATATCACTGACTATGTCGTTGAACGCGGCAGCGATAAACATATTGCCTACGCGGCCAGTAAAGCGGCGCTGGATAATATGACCCGCTCATTTGCCCGCAAACTGGCGCCGGAGATTAAGGTCAACGCCGTTGCCCCTTCGCTGATCATGTTTAATGAGGGCGATGACGCCGAATATCGCCAGCAGGCGCTGGATAAATCGCTTATGAAAAGCGTGGCGGGCGAAAAAGAGATAGTCGACCTGCTCGATTATCTGTTCACCAGCCGGTTTGTTACGGGCCGCTCTTTTGCCGTGGATGGCGGCAGACACCTGCGTTAGTGGAAGCGGCTCCAGCCGAGGATCAACAGCCAGGCACACAGCCCCCAGCACCCGACTGCGCCCGCCAACGCCAACGGCAGGCGCATCATTCCGGTGAAGTACCAGAGCGACAGCAGATAGACGAAATAGGGAATGATTGACCACATCCCAAAGACGATCGTGGTCCGCAGCGCCTCAAGCCCGCGCTCGCTGGCCACAATATAATGCGCAATCAAAGCAAAGGTCGGAAATAGCGGAATTAAACCAGCAATATAATAATTTTTGCTTTTCGACAGTACGCCAATCAGTATCACCACCAGCGCGCCGATCAGCCCTTTAATCAACAACCCCATTCCTTTAGCCTTAACATATAAACAACCCGTTGATGTAGCATAACGGAAGTACATATATTCACAATATCATTCGAATCCCCCCTGAGCGGCGTAAGGGCGAATGCTCTAAGCCTGGATAACCGGCTGGCCGTTCAGCGCGCGAAGCAAACGCCGGGGCCGCTTGAAGGATGACCCCTTTTTTTATAAAAGAGTAATGGCAGGTAGTCTGGTGGCGGTGTATGTTAATTCTTTTTCCAGTACAAGTAAGATATGAATAAGATCGTTTTTGTTGAGGATGATCCGGAAGTGGGCGCCCTGATTGCCGCTTATCTCGGAAAGCACGATATGGAAGTGGTGGTTGAACCACGAGGCGACCGGGCAGAAGAGGTTATCGCGCGGGAAAAACCCGACCTGGTGTTGTTGGATATTATGCTGCCTGGCAAAGACGGCATGACCCTGTGCCGCGATCTGCGTGGCCAGTGGCAAGGTCCGAT
Organism: Klebsiella sp. YJ; assembly: GCF_002108615.1. Lineage (NCBI taxonomy): Bacteria > Pseudomonadati > Pseudomonadota > Gammaproteobacteria > Enterobacterales > Enterobacteriaceae > Klebsiella > Klebsiella sp. YJ. The sequence goes on along the minus strand of NZ_MTEG01000008.1, from coordinate 24,474 downwards.
TGTGTTGCTCACCTCGCTCGACAGCGATATGAACCATATTTTGTCCCTGGAAATGGGCGCCAGCGATTACATTCTGAAGACCACGCCGCCGGCGGTATTGCTGGCACGTCTGCGTCTGCATTTGCGCCAGCACATCGCCTCTCCCGTGACCAATGCCCCGGCGTCGCTCACGCCGCATAAATCGATTACATTCGGTTCACTGCTCATCGACCCGGTTAACCGTCAGGTATTGCTCGGTGGCGAGAGCGTGGCGCTCTCAACGGCTGATTTTGAGCTGTTGTGGGAACTGGCCACCCACGCCGGACAGATTATGGATCGTGATGCGCTGCTAAAAAATCTGCGCGGCGTCAGTTACGATGGTATGGATCGCAGTGTGGATGTGGCGATTTCGCGCCTGCGGAAAAAACTGCTCGACAGCGCGACCGAGCCTTATCGCATCAAGACGGTGCGCAATAAAGGATATCTGTTCGCCCCTCACGCCTGGGACAATTAACTTACCGTCCGGCCGTCGAGCGCGACAAAAAACCACCTGCGGGTGGTTTTTTGTCGGCGGCGCTCTGTCCCTCCGTCGCCTGCCGCGCATAAGGGGAAAAATCGGCCTCCCCTGGCGCCCGACTTTTCATTTGTCAATCTCTCCCTGTGATCAATCATTTTCCCGCCAGGCAAGACGGTATCCCTGGTCCGCCTTGAGCACGTTGGCAAAACCCAAACTGTCTAAATGCATTCCTGCAACCAGCAGTTTTTCACTTGCCGCCTGGGCCAGGACTTTTTTACGTGTCTCTTCAGCCTGAAGGGGGTCACAGTCAAAAATAATGGAAACGTCCGGCCGTGCTGCCTGGATATGCGGGAAATGGACGATGTCACCCCAGATCAATAAGCATTGATCCCCGGAAGTGATGCGAAATCCAGTATGACCTGGCGTATGTCCTGGCAACCATACCGGGAGAATACCCTCAGTTATCTCCCCTTCGTCAAGCAAGCGCAGCTGCCGGAAGTACGCGTTTAACGTCCGGCGAGCCAGATTAAAATTTCGCTGCCCGCGCTCATTCGCGACGTTAAATCGTTCATCATCGTGCCAGTATTGTGCTTCAAGCGGGTGCAGATGAAGTTCGGCCCGTTGAAAAACAGGTAGCCCTTCTGCATCTAAAAGACCACCAATATGGTCAGGATGGCCGTGCGTCAGTAACACGGTATCGACGTCATTGGGGCTGATACCTGCCGCGCCAAGATTATCCTGGAGCTGCCCGCCGACGTTATTCAGCCCTCCGGCACCGGCATCGACGAGGATAGTCCGCCCCCGCCCCTGAATTAGATAGCCGTTGATATGGATATTGCCGGGTTCAGCGACCCGGGCGTTGCGTTGAATAACCGTTGCTTCAGCTGTTTCAATGCCTGACAGCAAATCCAGGCTGGCGGACATCGTGCCATCGCTAAGCGCGGTCACCAGAAAATCCCCAATCCGACGGGTTGAAAAAGACCGATGGTTCATCGTTACCTCTGGTTAATTACGCGCAAACAGGTGTGATGCAGCAGAGCCAAAACAGCGAATACGCGCCGTAAGGCCCGAGGCTTCTCGAATGGTTCGTTCTAACTCGCGCATAAACTCCGCCATGACTTCTGGCGTACGCTCGCTTGTCAGACGATAAAAAAGTTCGGCATATACCGGATGTCCGCATCCGGGTTTCACCTCAACATAGATGATATGAACATTTTCCGACTCCGCCGCGAGAATGCCGGTGCAGAGCGCACTGCAGGCACGCGTTAAACCGTGGAGGTCAGTCAACCTGCCAGCATGTTGTTGAGAAATATAAAACGTCAGATTCGGCATGTTATAAACTCGCCTCCCATCAGGCTTGAGCTGGATTCGTCAACTGCGGTGTCAGCGGCGCATAGAGGCAGGCGCCGGGCATGTCAGCTAACTGCGCGGCAATTTCCCGCGTCACCACATAGGCAATGCGCCGGGCGGGCATTTTTTCTAGCCCTGACGCCTGCATCTGCAGCGCCGGGTATCCCAGCCCCTCAATAAAGCTCAATGGCTGGGTGCTGAGCAGTAGGATTTCACCACTGGCTACCGCGGGAGCGGTGCCTTTACACTCATACAAGTTACGGTGCCAGTCGGTGATGTGATTTTGCCAGCGTGAAAAATTACCGCCCCCTTTCAGCTGGTACTCCTCACTGGTAAGCACCTCTGCGTACTTCACCGTATGAATGGCGAGATACCGGGGGCCGCCCGGCTTCAGGGCCTTAAAACGCTGGGAAGAGCTAAACCCGGTGACCGAGATAAGCGCAGGCAGCTTTTCCAGGCTGTAAAACGCATTCCACTCCTGCTCGCTTTCAGGGTCGGTATAGTTGCACTCCACGGTATAGAACATCGGTTCACCTCTGCATGAATAAAACGCAGGGCCTGCATGGCCTTGCTTAGTGACTTTTAGTCATGCTATATGCTGTTAATTCGCCAATGAATCGATATTAATTCAAGTATTAGTGACATTATGTCACTAGCGACTCACATCCCCGTCGAATAAGGCAATTTTAATGCGCAGAAAAATTCCCAGCAGTGCTTCACTTCAGGCGTTTGAGGCCGCTGCCAGGCACGGTAATTTTGCCCGTGCTGCCGCGGAGCTATCGCTGACGGAAGGCGCCATCAGTAGACAGATTGCCCGCCTGGAGACTCTGCTCGGGTGCAGACTGTTTGACCGTGCGGGAACCCGGGTCAAGCTTAATCCGGTGGGTTCACGCTATGCCCATCACGTGCGGGAAATGCTCGAGCGCTTAGAGCGGGATACTCAGTACGTGATGGGCATGCCTGAGGGCAGCAGAAGTCTGGAAATTGCTGTCCTGCCAACGTTTTGCAGTCGCTGGTTAATTCCCCGGCTCAGCAGCTTCCAGTCTTTATACCCGGACATCACATTGAATATCGCGGCGAGAACCGATCCTTTCATTCTCACCGGGAGCGGATTTGACGCGGCGATTCATTTCGAGCATCCCGCATGGGCAGGTATGCGCACGCAGGTTCTGTTTGAGGAGAAACTGGTGCCGGTTTGTCGTCCTGACCTGTTAAGCGACAGGAATATCTTTGAACAGTTGAATACACTGCCCCGCATTCACCGGCGGCAGAACCCAGAGGCCTGGCTGCATTATGCCGGGCAAAGTGGGATAGTCCTTGATAACCCGGCACAGGGAGTCCGCTATGATCTGCATGAAATGGCGATAGCTGCCGTACTGGCGGGACAAGGTGTGGCCATGGTGCCGCGCATATACGTAGAAAAAGAGTTAAACCAGGGATTGCTTGTTGCGCCCTGGCCGGACGCCGAACAACTGAGCAAGACATTTTGTTTGGTTAAACCGGTGGAAACAGGAATAAATGAACCCGCTCTGCAAGATTTTGAGCGCTGGTTGCAGGCGGAACCGATGCGCGTGACATGACATAGCGGTTGTCTGCTTTCTGCCAAAAGCGGTAAATAAGCATTACAAGAATCTGCTGCAGTTTAATATTTATAATCCATAAAAGAGCTGTATATGATTAAATATATTGTGTCATTTTCAATTATGATTATGCTGGTCATTATTTTTTTGTTCAGTCGGTTATCTGATTTCGAGCTTGCCGGATACGGGCAGCTGCGTACCCTATCTTTTACGCATCATCAGGATCTCCTCCAGGGTACATTAATTCTGCCGCCAGATAAGGTATATCCTCCGTTCGTGCTTTTAATTCATGGCGACGGGCCTCAGGATCGCTGGTCAGACGGCGGATATATTCCTCTGGTTAACTTCCTTGTATCACAGGGAATAGCTGTTTTTTCATGGGATAAACCGGGCGTTGGTGAAAGTACCGGAAACTGGCTGGCGCAGACGATGTCAGATCGCGCCAGGGAGGCCGTTCTGGCGTTACAAAAATTAAGAGAGCAACCAGAACTGAAAGAAAGTCGCGGAGGTTATCTTGGTTTCTCACAAGCTGGTTGGGTCGTACCCCAGGCAAGCCAATTAACAACAACTGACTTTATTGTGCTGATAGGTCCAGCGATAAACTGGCGGAATCAGGGCATTTACTATACCGAGCAACGGCTTAAAGCCGAGGGTCGCTCCATGTCTGCTCTTCTGGATGCGAAAAAACATGAAGCCGCAGTTTTTGACAGGCAGTTTACAGAAGAAGCGGCTAATCGCCCCTGCAACACCCCATGTACGCGACAGGACTTCGAGCGCAGGAATTCCCGGGCTGATGCGACGAAAGAGATTTCAGGTATAGATACTCCGGTATTCATTCTCATGGGAAAAGATGACCGGAATGTAGATCCTGATGAAACAGTCGCAGTCTGGCGCAAAGCACTACCGGTGGGTACAGCGCGTTGTATCAGGCAGTTGCCGGGGGCAACTCACGGGCTTTTACGCAGCGAATGGTTTGATTATCAACTTGCCTCTCAGTGGCCTTTGTGGAAACAGGGATTGTTTCTGCTGACCGGGCAACACGCCTATTCGCCCGGGGCACTTAATTCTGTCTCATCATGGATCCTTAAGCAGCAATGTGGGAACTGAACTGCCTTCTTACTACCTGCCGAAAGCCAAACAGGGAGTCACAAAAAAAAGCCCCCTGTTTCATAAAACCCGGTGCGTTCATCAAGTCGTGGTCTACCGTTAGAGTTAACCTGACCAGCCATTGTGGATAGCTGTTTTTGTTCAGGAGACACGTCTTCGCTCCTGGCCGTTATCAGTTCTACAATCGCGACGGGAAGCCACTGTACGTAGGGCAAGTATTCGCCGCCGTGCCAATCAACTGCGGCATACTTACGCATGCCAGGTGTTGTCAGCCGGTGCGAACCCTGCTTTTATAGCGAATCAAATCGGGCATTTATCCACGCAGAAATGCTTTTTCACGTATATTCTGCCGGGATAAATGCCCTTGCTAACGATCGGGTTCGTGGCGGAATCAGCGCTCTGGCGGTTATACCAATGCCCATCGTGCCCATGAAGGTAAAAGACAGGTAGTTAACTTTTTGATTTTTAGGTGAGATTTGATGAAAAAGCTGTTTGTGCAGTTTTACCTTCTGCTGTTCGTCTGCTTCCTGGTGATGACCATGCTGGTAGGGCTGGTGTATAAATTCACCGCCGAACGTGCGGGCCGGCAGTCGCTGGACGATCTGATGAAAAGCTCGCTGTATCTGATGCGTAGCGAGCTGCGGGAAATCCCACCGCGCGACTGGAGCAAAACGCTAAAGGAGCTGGATCTTAATCTGTCGTTCGATCTGCATATTGAGCCGCTGAGTAAATTTAAGCTCTCGGAAAACTCGATGCAGCATCTGCGCGCCGGGGATATTGTCGCCCTCGATGATGAATACACCTTTATTCAACGCATCCCGCGGAGCCACTACGTTCTGTCGGTAGGCCCCGTCCCCTATCTCTACTTCCTCCACGAGATGCGTTTGCTGGATGTCGCCCTGATGGCTTTCATCGCCATTTCGCTGGCCTTTCCCGTGTTTATCTGGATGCGCCCCCACTGGCAGGATATGTTGCGTCTTGAGACCGCGGCACAACGCTTTGGCGAGGGGCATTTTACCGAACGCATTCATTTCGACAGTATGTCCAGCTTCGAACGCCTGGGCGTCGCCTTTAACCAGATGGCCGACAATATCAACGCGCTCATCGCCAGCAAGAAGCTGCTGATCGACGGAATTGCCCACGAACTGCGTACTCCGCTGGTGCGCCTGCGCTATCGTCTGGAGATGAGTGAAAACCTGACCGAAGCGGAATCTCAGGCGCTGAACCGCGATATTGGTCAGTTGGAAGCCTTAATCGAGGAGCTGTTGACCTACGCCCGCCTGGACCGACCGCAGAATGAACTGCATCTGACAACACCTGATTTTCCCGCCTGGATAGCGGCGCACGTTGAAGAGATTCAAATGGTTAACCCCCAACGTGATGTGACGTTACAGGAAGTGGTGGCCGGGGATTACGGCGCGCTTGATATGCGTCTGATGGAACGCGTGCTGGATAATCTCGTCAATAACGCTTTGCGCTACAGCAACCGGCAAATTCAGGTCAGGCTCACGCTACAGGGTTCGCGAGCAACCTTGCAGGTTGAAGATGACGGCCCGGGCATCGACCCGGAGGAGCGCGAACGGGTGTTTGAGCCCTTTGTCCGTCTCGACCCTAGCCGCGACCGGGCCACCGGCGGTTGCGGACTTGGGCTGGCGATTGTCCACAGTATCGCCCAGGCCATGTCCGGCGAGGTAAGCTGCGGCGCCAGCTCTCTGGGCGGCGCTCGTTTTTGTTTCAGCTGGCCAATCTATCATCAGCTGCCCAATTTGAGCGCTGCCTGACCCACTTGCGCAGGTGCTGCGGCCTGCGTATAGTTAAAAACCAAACAGTATGTTGTAACTAAGATGGGTGCTATGGCCAGCTACGATCTCGTTGAACGTCTGAATGACACCTTTCGCCAGCTGGAACGCGAGCTACAGATGCTCCAGCAGCGCCTGCGCGCCTGCCGCCTGTTGGCCGCCCGGGTGTTCGAGCTGCCGGCCGTCAGTAAAGAGACGGAACACGACCCGCTGGAGACTATTCAGGTGGTTCAGCACACCGGTCAACCGGCGCTGGAGATGGCGCTGAAACACTACAGCCATCTGTTCATTCAGCAGCAATCAGAAAGCCGCAGCAGTAAAGCTGCAGTCCGCCTCCCCGGCGCCATCTGCCTGCAAACCGATGGCGAGGAACAGGCGGCGTTACTGCAGAGTATTGCCCGCATTAACGCGCTGAAAGCCGCTTTCGAAAAGATTGTCACCGTTGATTCCGGCCTGCCCGCCGCGGCGCGTTTTGAATGGGTCCACCGTCATCTGCCGGGGCTTATCACCCTCAGCGCCTACCGCACCTTAACGGTGCTATGCGACCCGAGCACCCTCCGCTTTGGCTGGGCTAATAAGCACGTGATTAAAAATCTCACTCGTGATCAGGTGCTGCAGCAGCTGGAAAAAAGCCTGCAATCGCCGCGCGCGGTGCCGCCCTGGACGCGTGAGCAGTGGCAAAGCAAGCTGGAGCGAGAATATCAGGATATCGCCGCTCTGCCGCAGCGGGCAAAGCTGAAGATCAAGCGGCCGGTGAAGGTCCAGCCTATCGCACGAGTCTGGTACGCCGGTGAGCAGAAACAGGTGCAGTACGCCTGCCCAGGCCCGCTTATCACGCTGATATCCGGCACTCAGGGGGTGAGCGTGCCGGATATCGGCGAGTTACTGAACTACGATGCGGATAATGTGCAGTATCGCTATAAGCCGCAGGCGCAGTCGCTCAGGCTACTTATCCCGCGGCTGCATCTGTGGCTGGCTAACGAGTAGCCATGCTGCCCACCATCTCTTCCGGACGCACCCAGCTGTCAAATTCCGCCTCCGTCAGATAGCCCAGCGCTAACGCGGAGGCTTTGAGCGTCAGCCCCTCTTTATGCGCCTTTTTGGCAATCTCCGCCGCTTTGTCATAGCCAATATGGGTATTCAGCGCCGTGACCAGCATCAGTGACTCATTGAGCAACTGAGCGATCCGTTCACGGTTCGGTTCAATGCCGGTCGCGCAGTGTTCATTAAAACTCTCCATACCATCCGCCAGCAGGCGCACCGATTGCAGAAAGTTATGAATCACCATCGGACGGTAGACGTTCAGTTCGAAGTTACCGGACGCCCCGCCGATATTGACCGCCACATCATTCCCCATGACCTGACAGCACAGCATCGTCAGCGCTTCGCACTGCGTCGGGTTAACCTTGCCAGGCATAATTGATGAGCCGGGTTCATTTTCCGGAATCGCAATTTCACCAATCCCGCAACGCGGACCGGAAGCCAGCCAGCGCACATCGTTGGCAATCTTCATCAACGAAGCCGCCAGCCCCTTCAGTGCCCCGTGGGCGTGGACCAGCGCATCGCAGGTCGCCAGCGCCTCAAACTTGTTCGGCGCAGTGACGAACGGCTGACCGCTGAGGGCCGCTAGCTCCTCCGCTACCCGTACGGCATATTGCGGATGGGTGTTCAGACCGGTGCCAACGGCCGTACCGCCCAACGCCAGCTCGCTCAGGTGCGGCAGACTCAGCTCCAGATGGCGGAGATTGTGTTCCAGCATCGCTACCCAGCCGGAGAACTCCTGTCCCAGCGTTAACGGCGTCGCATCCTGCAGATGCGTACGGCCAATTTTAACGATGTCGTTGAAGGCAGTAGCTTTGTCGCTCAGCGTCTGTTTCAGCACCCTGAGTCGGGGGATGAGCGCCTCACGCAGGGCGATAATCGCCGCGACATGCATCGCGGTCGGGAAGACATCGTTGGAACTCTGGCTTTTATTAACGTCATCGTTAGGATGAACCTTGCGCTCCATGCCGCGCACGCCGCCCAGCAGTTCACTGGCGCGGTTGGCCAACACCTCGTTCATGTTCATGTTGCTTTGCGTGCCGGAACCGGTCTGCCAGATGGCCAGCGGAAATTCATCGGGATGGTTGCCGGCCAGCACTTCATCGGCGGCTTGAATAATCGCCTCGGCCTTCTCTGCGGTCAGTAACCCCAGATCCTGGTTAACCTTTGCCGCCGCCCGTTTGGTCAGCGCCAGCGCATAAATCAGTTCGCCCGGCATTTTTTCCGTCGAGATGCGGAAATGTTCCAGCGAACGCTGGGTCTGCGCGCCCCATAGCTTATCGGCAGGCACCTCGATAGCGCCCATAGAGTCTCTTTCACTGCGATGCGTTGTCATTACTTTCTCCTTGAATACAAAGTACGTAATTACGACAAAGCTCACCTGCTATAAAGGGTTAAGTATTGGTCAAATTTTTAAGATTATATTGCTCGTTCGTGCCGCTAAACGACATAAAAAAACCGCCCCGGAGGGCGGCTTCGATTATTTCACACAGCGTGTGCACTGCGAGGTCTGGATCTGCTGGAAGAAATCGTTGCCTTTATCATCCACCAGGATGAAGGCCGGGAAATCTTCCACTTCGATTTTCCAGATAGCTTCCATCCCCAGTTCCGGATACGCCACGCACTCCAGGCTGCGGATACTCTGCTGCGCCAGCACCGCCGCCGGGCCGCCAATGCTGCCAAGATAGAATCCGCCGTGTTTGTGGCAGGCGTCGGTCACCTGCTGGCTACGGTTGCCTTTCGCCAGCATCACCATGCTGGCGCCGTGGGACTGCAGCAGATCGACATAAGAGTCCATGCGCCCTGCGGTGGTCGGACCGAGCGAGCCTGAAGCATAGCCATCGGGTGTTTTCGCCGGACCGGCGTAGTAGATCGGGTGATCTTTGACGTACTGCGGCAGCGCTTCGCCGTTATCCAGCAGCTCTTTGAGCTTCGCGTGGGCGATATCGCGCGCCACGATGATGGTGCCGCTGAGCGACAGCCGGGTCGATACCGGGTACTGCGACAGCAGTGCCAGAATCTCGCTCATCGGCTGATTGAGATTAACCTTCACCGCTTCACCTTCACCGGCCTGACGCAACGACTCGGGAATGTATTTGCCCGGGTTGCTTTCCAGCTTCTCCAGCCAGATCCCTTCCCGGTTGATTTTGGCCTTGATATTGCGGTCAGCGGAACAGGAGACGCCCATGCCGACCGGGCAGGAGGCCCCGTGGCGCGGCAGACGCACTACGCGGATGTCGTGGGCGAAGTATTTGCCGCCGAACTGCGCGCCGAGGCCGAGATTCTGCGCTTCCAGCAGCAGCTCTTGCTCCAGTTGAATGTCGCGGAACGCCTGACCGTGTTCGTTACCTTCGGTCGGCAGGCCATCATAATATTTGGTCGATGCCAGCTTCACGGTTTTCAGCGTCGATTCCGCCGAGGTGCCGCCAATCACGAAGGCGATATGGTACGGCGGACAGGCCGCGGTGCCGAGAGTGCGCATCTTCTCAACCAGGTAGCTTTTCAGCTTCGCCGGGGTAATCAGCGCTTTGGTTTCCTGATACAGATAGGTCTTGTTGGCCGAACCGCCGCCCTTGGCGATACAGAGGAATTTGTATTCGTCACCGTCGGTAGCATAAAGATCGATCTGCGCCGGCAGGTTAGTCCCGGTGTTGACCTCTTTATACATATCCAGGGCCGCGTTCTGCGAGTAGCGCAGGTTATCCTGGATATAGGTGTTATAGACCCCCTGCGCCAGCGCCGCTTCATCGCCGCCGCCGGTCCAGACGCGCTGGCCCTTTTTACCGGTGATGATTGCGGTACCGGTATCCTGGCAGGTCGGCAAAATGCCTTTGGCCGCGATATCGGAGTTACGCAGGAACTGCAGGGCGACGTATTTGTCGTTTTCGCTGGCTTCCGGGTCGTTAAGGATATCGGCGACCTGCTGCTGGTGCGCCGGGCGCAACATGAAGGAAGCATCGTGAAAAGCGTGTTGTGCCAGAAGGGTCAGCGCCTGAGGTTCAACCTTCAGGACTTCCTGGCCGGCGAATTCGGCGACAGAGACGTAGTCACGACTGAGGAGATAATACTCGGTGTCATCCTTTTTAAGGGGGAAAGGATCCTGATAAACAAACGGTTTATTCGACATTGTGCTCTCACTTACTGCTGGGCTGATTATATTTCAGGCAGACACTCCATTTGCCTGTAGAAAAGCGAGTCGATCAATTTTACACAAAATTTTAACAAAAACTGAGACAAGGACGACTTTTTCTTTCAGCAGTTGCTTCTCGGCGGTTTGCTGGTTTAATAGAGCGATTATTATCATGTGGAAACAGGGATTGAGAATGCAAAAGCTCATTAACTCAGTGCAGAACTACGCCTGGGGAAGTCACACCGCATTAACGGAACTTTATGGTATCGCCAACCCGGACAACCTGCCAATGGCGGAGCTATGGATGGGCGCGCACCCGAAAAGCAGTTCGCAGATTCTCGATGCCGACGGTCGCCCGCACGCGCTGCGCCAGATCATCGACGGCGACAAGTCCGCGCTGCTCGGCGACAAGGTTGCACAGCGTTTTGGCGAGCTGCCGTTCCTGTTTAAAGTGCTCTGCGCCGCCCAGCCGCTCTCCATTCAGGTTCATCCGAACAAGCAGGCCTCAGAAATTGGCTTTGCCAAAGAGAACGCCGCCGGCATTCCGCTGGATGCCGCTGAACGTAATTATAAAGATCCTAACCACAAGCCGGAGCTGGTCTTTGCGCTGACGCCATTCCTGGCGATGAACGCGTTCCGCGAATTTAACGAGATTGCCGCCCTGCTGCAGCCGGTTGTCAGCGCGCACCCGGCCATCGGTGAATTTCTCAGCCAGCCGGATGCTGAACATTTAAGCCAGCTGTTCGCCGGCCTGCTCAATATGCAAGGTGAAGAAAAAGCGCAGGCTCTGCGTGTGCTGCAAACCGCGCTGGATAACCAACAGGGCGAACCGTGGCAGACCATCCGCCTGATCGCCGAATTCTATCCCGACGACAGCGGCCTGTTCTCTCCGCTGCTGCTTAACGTGGTGAAGCTGAATCCAGGCGAAGCGATGTTCCTGTTCGCCGAAACGCCGCATGCCTACCTGCAGGGCGTGGCGCTGGAGGTGATGGCCAACTCGGATAACGTGCTGCGTGCCGGCCTGACGCCGAAGTACATCGATATCCCGGAGCTGGTTGCCAACGTGAAGTTCGTTGCCAAACCGGCAGGCGAGCTGCTGACTCAGCCGGTGAAACATGCCGCGGAGCTGGATTTCCCGATTCCGGTCGATGATTTCGCCTTCTCCCTGCACGATCTTTCGGCACAGCAATCCACCCTCGACCAGCAGAGCGCGGCCATCATTTTCTGCGTGGAAGGCGAAGCGGTTCTGCGTAAAGGTGAACAGCATCTGACCCTGAAAGCCGGTGAGTCGGCCTTTATTGGCTGTAACGAGTCGCCGGTTGCGGTCAGCGGCAGCGGTCGTCTGGCGCGCGTTTTTAATAAGCTCAAGTAAGTTACTGAACTTTTTAGCCGCGCTTGCTAGACTTTCCCTCATCATGACAACATGACCAGGCGGCTCGATCCGCCTGGTTTTATTTATGGACAAATGCTATGAAGAAATCGCTGGTCGCAGCAGGAATTATCGTGGCGCTGGGCGTCATCTGGACAGGTGGTGCCTGGTACACAGGGAAACAGCTGGAAAGTCACCTCGCCGAGGTGGTGCAACAGGCCAATGCGCAGCTACAGAGCAGCGCGCCGGAAGCGGGCGTCGAGCTGTCATGGCAAAACTACCAGCGCGGCGTGTTCAGTAGCCACCTGCAGCTGGTAGTGAAGCCGGTTGCCGGTAAAGAGAACAGCTGGCTTGCCGACGGGCAGTCACTGGTGTTTGATGAAGCGGTCGATCACGGCCCCTTCCCGGCAGCAGCGCTGAAATCCGGCCAGCTTGCCCCGGCGATGGCGTCCGTCAGAACCACGCTGGTTAATAACGACGCCAGCAAAGGGCTGTTTGATATCGCCAAAGGCGAATCCCCGTTTACTATCAATACCCGCATTGCCTACAGCGGCGACAGCCGGTCGGCTATCGATCTAAAACCACTCGACTACGCGAAAGGCGATGAGAAAGTCACCTTCAGCGGCGGTCAGTTCCAGCTCGATGCGGATGCGGAAGGCAAATCCGTGAGTCTGAGCGGTGAAGCGAGCAGCGGCCAGATCAACGCGCTCAATGAATACAACCAGAAAGTCCAGCTGAACTTCAATAATCTGAAAACCGACGGCGCCACCGAGATGACCAGCTTTAATGAGCGCATCGGTAAGCAAAAAATCTCCCTGGAGAAGCTGTCGATTGGCGTTGAAGGGAAAGAGCTGGCCCTGCTGGAAGGGATGAACATCGATGGCCAGTCTTCGCTGACTGAAGACGGTAAAGGGATTAACAGCCAGCTGGACTACACCGTCAACAGCCTGAAGCTGCAAAACCAGGATATCGGCAGCGGTAAACTGACCATCAAGCTGGCGAATCTTGATGGCCAGGCCTGGCATCAGTTCAGCCAGCAGTACAATGCCGAAGCTCAGGCGCTGATGGCGAAGCCGGAGCTGACGCAGAATCCTGAGCTGTATCAGCAGGCGCTGACGGAAACCTTCTTTAAAGCGCTACCGATTTTACTGAAGGGCAACCCGTCTCTGACTATCGCCCCGCTGAGCTGGCGCAATGCCAAAGGGGAAAGCACCTTCAATATGTCTGTTTTGCTGAAAGACCCTGCGCTGACCACCGCTGAGCCGCAAACCCTGGCGGATGAAGTGGATCGCAGCGTCAAGTCGCTCGACAGCAAGCTGGTGATTCCGGTCGATATGGCCACCGCATTTATGACTCAGATTGCCGGTCTCGAAGGTTACCAGCCGGAAGATGCGGCGAAACTGGCAGACCAGCAGGTGAAAGGTCTCGCCGCCATGGGACAGATGTTCCGCATTACCGCGATGGAAGACAACGCGATCACCTCCAGTCTGCAATACGCCGAAGGTCAGGTCACCCTGAACGGGCAGAAAATGCCGCTGGATGAGTTCGCGGGAATGTTTGGCTTTACTCTGCCGGCAGCCCCTGGCGCCGAACCGCAGGAAACCCTGCCTGAAGAAGTGGCGCCGCCGGTCGCGCCGCAGCAGTAATCTCGCGATTAGCCCCTTTCGAGGGGCTATTTTCGGGTCACCAGCCGCGGGGGCATAATTTGATTTCTCGCGCTCATCTGCCCCTTCTCCAGACGCCGTAGAATACATTCCGCCAGGCTCTGGCCCATCTCGCGCGCAGGCGTGGTGACCCAGGTCAACGGCACATCATCCAGCGCGCTTTCCGGGACTTCGGCAAACGCCGCCAGCGCCACGCGCTGTTCAAAATAGCTCTCCACGCTGTCTTCACCGCTCTGACGTCCCGCCCGCATCAGGCCGAACCAGGCGCCGGTGGCAATCACGTTGTTGTAACACAGCACGGCGGTAATGGTCGGATTGTGCCGCAGCAGCGAGGCCATTGCTTCGGCCGCTAGCTTTTGGCTCGATTCGCACTCCACGACCCATTCGCTGTGAAACGGCAGCCCGTACTTCAGCAGCGTCGCGCAGTATCCGCCTACCCGCTCCGCACGCGTCAACGAAGCGCTTTGTCCGCCGAGCCAGGCGATGCGCTGGTGCCCGCGGCGGATCAGGTGCTCGGTGACGATCTGCGCGGCCTGCATATTATCCGGACGGATAAGATCGATATCATCGAGATAGCTGGCGCGGGAGGCAAACACCAACGGCATGCCGACCTCCGCTGCGCGATCGCGCAGTTCGCTGCCTTTATCGATAGCGCCGGCGATAATCACCCCATCTACGCCCTGCGAAATCAGGGTTTCAAAGCGTTGACGCATTTTTTCTCCACCGTCGCCGCCCTGGGTGAGAAAGACCATTTTCCCCTCGGCCTCAAGCGCGTCGGTCAGTCCGGCGGTAAGCTCCGCGTAAAAGGGTTTGGAGAGGTCGCTCACGATAAGACCAATCACCCCGCTCTGCCCGCCGCGCAGTGAAGCCGCCTGGCGGTTACGCACAAAACCCAGCTGTTCAATCGCCTGATTGACGCGCTCGCCGGTAGCCGACGATATCCGGCCTTTGCCGCTCAGCACCAGTGAAACCGTACTCACCGACACCCCTGCCACCTGCGCAACGTCGTTAATGGTGATCTTTTTTGCGATAGCCATAACTGCAACCGTCTCCCTGTGGCGGTCGATAAAACGTTTTATCAATGAGTTACCTTTATAAACGTTATCTTCGCCTGATTATGTGATTTTTATCGCACTAAAAAGTGATAAAACGTTTTATCTTGCCGTAGCGTTACACCCTACCCATAACTTAAAAAATCAGGATTCGTGTTAATGACGGCAAAAACGACACCAAAAATTACCTTGTGGGAGTTTTTCCAGCAGTTAGGAAAAACGTTTATGTTGCCCGTGGCGTTGCTTTCTTTTTGCGGGATCATGCTCGGGATCGGCAGCTCTTTAAGCAGTCATGATGTGCTCACCCTGCTGCCGTGGCTCGATATTCCGCTGCTGCAGGCCGTGTTTGTCTGGATGAGCAAAGTCGGCTCCTTTGCCTTTAGCTTCCTGCCGGTCATGTTCTGTATCGCGATTCCGCTGGGGCTGGCGCGCGAAAATAAAGGCGTGGCGGCTTTCGCCGGCTTCGTTGGCTATGCGGTCATGAACCTGGCGGTGAACTTCTGGCTCACCGCGAAAGGAATTCTGCCCACGACCGATGCGGCGGTGCTGAAAGCCAACAATATCCAGAACATCATCGGTATTCAGTCGATCGATACCGGGATTCTGGGGGCGGTGATCGCCGGGATCATTGTCTGGATGCTGCACGAGCGTTTTCATAATATCCGCCTGCCTGACGCATTAGCTTTCTTTGGCGGCACGCGTTTTGTGCCGATTATCACCACCGTGGTGCTCGGGCTGGTCGGCCTGGTTATCCCCCTCGTCTGGCCGGTCTTTGCCATGGGGATTAACGCCCTCGGTCACGTGATTAACAGCGCCGGCGACTTCGGACCGATGATCTTCGGTACCGGCGAACGTTTGCTGCTGCCGTTCGGTCTGCACCACATTCTGGTGGCCCTGATTCGCTTTACCGAAGCGGGCGGAACCCTGGATGTGTGCGGTCATACCGTTAGCGGCGCGCTGACTATCTTCCAGGCGCAGCTGAGCTGCCCGGAAACTCACGGCTTCTCAGAAAGTGCCACCCGCTTCCTGTCGCAGGGTAAAATGCCGGCATTCCTCGGCGGCCTGCCGGGGGCGGCGCTGGCGATGTACCACTGCGCGCGTCCGGAAAACCGTCATAAAATTAAAGGCCTGCTGATCTCCGGCGTGATTGCCTGCGTCGTCGGCGGCACCACGGAACCGCTGGAGTTCCTGTTCCTGTTCGTCGCCCCGGTACTGTATGTTATTCACGCCCTGCTGACCGGCCTCGGCTTCACCATCATGGCGGTGCTGGGCGTCACTATCGGCAACACCGACGGGAACGTCATTGACTTCGTGGTCTTCGGCATCCTGCACGGCCTGTCAACCAAGTGGTATCTGGTACCGGTGGTTGCCGCTATCTGGTTTGCGGTGTATTACGGCATCTTCCGCTTCGCCATTACCCGCTTTAACCTGAAAACGCCGGGCCGCGATATCGAAACCCAGACCGCCTTTGACAAAGCCGTGAGCGGCGTCACCGGTAAATCCGGTTACAACGTACCGGCCATTCTGGCCGCGCTGGGTGGGGCCGACAATATCGTTTCCCTGGATAACTGCATTACCCGCCTGCGGTTGTCGGTGCACGACATGAGTAAAGTGGATAGCGCCGCGCTGAAAGCCAACCGCGCCATCGGCGTAGTACAGCTGAATCAGCATAACCTGCAGGTGGTTATCGGCCCTCAGGTTCAGTCGGTGAAAGATGAAATGAGCGTACTGATGAATACCGTCCAGGCATAAACGCCCGCCCCCTCCTGACCCGGAGGGGGCTTTGATAAAGGAAGTGTCAATGTTTGATTTTGCAACGCCTGTCGATCGCCACGGCACCTGGTGTACGCAATGGGACTACGTAGCCGACCGCTTCGGTGCCGCCGACCTGCTCCCCTTTACTATCTCCGATATGGATTTCGCCACCGCCCCCTGCATTCTTGATGCCGTCAGTCGGCGCCTGGCGCACGGCGTGTTCGGTTACAGCCGCTGGAAAAACGATGAGTTTCTGGGCGCGGTCGCCCACTGGTACGCCAGCCGTTTTCAGTGCCCCGTTAACCGCGATGCAATCGTGTATGGCCCGTCGGTCATTTACATGGTGGCGGAGATGATTCGCCAGTGGTCTGACGAAGGCGATGGTGTGGTGGTCCATACGCCGGCCTATGACGCTTTTTATAAAACCATTGCCGGAAACCGCCGTCGCGTTGCGCCGGTCCCGCTGACGCATCGGGATAATCAGTGGCATTGCGATATGGCGCAGCTTGAACGCACGCTGGCGAAGCCGCGCAACACGCTGCTGCTGCTGTGCAGCCCGCATAACCCGACCGGGAGAGTGTGGAGCCGCGAAGAGCTTGAAACCATGGCCCTGCTGTGCGAAAAGCACGGCGTGAAGGTCATCAGCGATGAGATTCATATGGATATGGTCTGGGGTGAGCATCGTCATACGCCGTGGTGCGACGTCGCTCGCGGGCCGTGGGCGCTGTTCACCTCCGGCTCGAAAAGCTTCAATATTCCCGCGTTTACCGGGGCTTACGGCCTGATTGACGATGCCGCATCCCGCGAAGCTTATCTCACGGCTCTGAAGAGTCGCGATGGACTCTCTTCCCCCTCCGTGCCGGCGCTGGTCGCCCATATTGCCGCCTACCGTGAAGGCGCCCCGTGGCTCGATGCGCTACGGGCCTATTTGCAGGATAACATGCGCTATATTGCTCAGGCGCTCAATCAGGCCTTCCCGCAGCTGAACTGGCAGCCGCCGCAGGCCACCTATCTCGCCTGGATCGATCTGCGCCCGCTCGGCGTGGACGACCGCGCGCTGCAAAAAACGCTCATTGAGGTACAGAAGGTCGCCATTATGCCCGGGTATACCTACGGCGAAGAAGGCGTGGGTTTTGTGCGCCTCAATGCCGGCTGTCCCCGGGAGAAACTGGAAAGAGGCGTCAACGGATTGATTGCCGCCCTGCGTGCTTTAGCATAGCCACACCGCGGCGTTCAGCACGGCGTCAGCCGTGTTAAACGCTGCGGGCAAGCCTGCACAGCTCCCCGGCTCACAAATCGTCCCGCCGCCGGAAGGCCAGATAACCGGCCCCAAGGGTAAATCCCCCGACGAGCAGCACCAGCAGGATAAACCCGTGATGATTGGTCGAAAGCGGAATCCCCCCGACGTTCATGCCGAAGAACCCCGCCACAATATTGATCGGTAACGCCAGCACGGTAATGACCGTCAAGGTATATAGCGTGCGGTTGCTTTTTTCCATTTGCCGGGCGCTGATCTCCTCCTGCAGCAGGCTGATACGCTCGGTCAGCCCGGAGAGGTCGTTGAGCACTACGGTAAACTCCTCGGTGAACTGGCGAAACTCCTGAACTACGGAGCGGTCGATCCACGCCGGAGGCCGGTTGAGGAGCCGAAACATGGCTGCCGGTTCGGGAGCCAACAGCCGCTGAAAGCGCAGGAGCATCCGCCGCAGGCGCGCCAGATCGGCGCGGTTACGCTGGACATGGTTACTGAGCAGCCGCTCTTCGATGGCATCAACGTGGCGGCTTGCCTGGCGCACCACCTGTTCCAGCACCTCCTCCTGCTCTTCGAGCAAAAAGGCCAACAGCGCGGTGGAGGATGTCACGTTCAATGTCGCCAGCCGTGGCAACATCCATTCAATAAAGCGCAGCGGTTTATAGCGGGCCGTTACCACCAGCTTCTGACTGCAGTACAGCCACAGCGTCGATGTTTCTGCGGTGGTCTCTTTAGGATGAAAAATGACGTCGTTCAGCACGGCAAACAAATTGTCGCCCTGCCGCTCAATGCGGGTGGTGTGAGAACCGTCGCGGATCTCCTCAAAGAAAAAATCGGCAACGGGGAAATGGTTCATCAGCCACTTCTCGGCGGTTGCGTGGTTGAGATTAAGATGCAGCCAGACGAAATCATTTTCACCGTCCAGCTCGTGAAAGCGGGAGCACACTTGCTGGGAGGTGATTTGCAGCGGCTGATGCCCTTCACGAAAAAGAAAACCGTACACCAGCCCAGAGACTTCCATATCAAAATCGGGCTTTAACATCTTTCCTGCGACATCTTGACTCATATATCCCTCAGGATTTTATTGCATGCTGTTCGGACCCGAATAAAGTCATCTTTCGCTATTTTTCAGAGCCTGGCAAGGTTAATGATTTGTTCATCAAACGGAAACCTGGCTGACATCTGCGTTTTATAAGTTCAGCGCTGTCACCCGTAATAATTTACCCTGTCTGACGTTTAGAGGAAGGTTCCTGATGAGCGATAACAGCAGCTCGCAACGCGTTGCGCCGGGCCTTAGCCCGCAAATCATCCAGTCAAAGATTTACCAAAAGAACAGTAAAAAAACTGTTCTTTTTTTTGTCTTTTTATTAGCTATCGGCATCGCATTTTCCGGCGTGAGCTTATTTAACGATGTCGCCCGTTCAGGAACGGTATATACCAGCTACCTGCCTTTTCTTTTATTAGGACTGGCTTTATTGATTGCACTCGGCTTTGAATTTGTTAACGGCTTCCATGATACCGCCAACGCCGTGGCCACCGTCATCTATACCCATTCTCTGCCGCCCACCGTCGCGGTCATGTGGTCCGGCTTTTTTAATTTCCTCGGCGTTTTGCTCTCCAGCGGCGTGGTGGCCTTCGGTATCATCTCATTACTCCCGGTCGAACTCATTCTGCAGGCCGGTACCGGCAACGGGTTTGCCATGGTGTATGCCCTGCTGTTTTCAGCCATTATCTGGAACCTGGGGACCTGGTGGTTCGGCCTGCCGTCCTCTTCGTCGCACACGCTGATCGGCTCGATCATTGGCGTTGGCGTTTCCAACGCGCTGATCCACGGACGCAACGGCACCAGCGGCGTCGACTGGGGCCAGGCGGTCAATGTCGGATATTCCCTGCTGCTCTCGCCGGTGGTCGGTTTTGTCTGCGCCGCCGTCCTGCTGCTGCTGTTAAAGCGCTTCGTCAAAAACAGACAGCTCTACGCCGCACCGAAAAATGACGCGCCGCCGCCGCTGTGGATCCGTAGTCTGCTGATCCTCACCTGTACCGGCGTTTCGTTTGCCCACGGCTCCAACGACGGGCAAAAGGGAATGGGGCTAATTATGCTGATTCTGGTGGGGACCATGCCCATCGCCTATGCGCTCAACCGCACTCTGCCGCCGGAACAGGCACCGCGGGTCGCGGCGCTGGCCGAAGTCACCGAAAACAGGCTGCTCCAACAATTCCCGGGGAACCTCCCCAGCGATCCTCGTGAAGTGTTGACCCAGTATGTGCGCGACAGCCAGCTGACGCCGGACGTATTACCGGCGCTGGCGCATCTTTCCGGCATTATTGGCGACCAGATTCGCCAGTACGGTTCGGTAGATAAGATCCCGGCCCAGGCGGTATCCAACACCCGTAACGATATGTATCTGGCGTCGGAAACGATCAAGCATTTGAAGAACAACCCCGATGTCCAACTGCCGCGGGAGACGTCCCAGAACCTCGATGCGCTGAAAAAAGAGCTCGATAACGCCACCCGTTTCATTCCGTTCTGGGTCAAAGTGGCCGTCGCTCTGGCGCTCGGGCTGGGCACCATGGTCGGCTGGCGGCGTATTGTCGTCACCATTGGTGAGAAGATCGGCAAAACGCACCTGACCTACGCTCAGGGCGCCAGCGCGGAACTGGTGGCGATGAGCACCATCGGCGCCGCCGATGCCTTTGGTCTTCCCGTCTCCACCACCCACGTCCTCTCTTCCGGTATCGCCGGAACCATGGCGGCAAATCGCTCAGGACTGCAGTTTTCTACCGTGCGTAATCTGCTGATGGCATGGGTACTCACACTGCCCGCCTCGGTGATACTCTCCGCGGTGCTGTACTGGATGTTCGCGAAAGTATCCTAGCCCGCGGCGCGGAATAGCCCGTAAGTCCCCCGTCGCCATGAAGGGGGACTTACGGGTAAAAACAGGCATGATTTTGATAAAGCTCAAAAAAATTCACCGGTAAAAGGTGTATTAAAAAAAGCCGCTAACCATCCCGTTCAGATATTTGATAAGAGGAGGAAACCATGAAAACTTACGATCGTAACCGTAACGCTATCTCAACAGGCAGCATGGTTATGGTGGCAGGAAATGGCGTGACGGGCGTTATTAAGGCCATCCACGGCGAAGGTAAAACGGCGGAACAATTACGCCGCGCGGACTGCGTGGAAATAGAAGGCTGCGAAGGACTATATTGCCCGATGAGCCTTATTCGGCTGGGCTTTCATTAATTGCCTCCCGACGATGACTCATCGACCTGCGCAAAGAGAATAAAAGAGAATAAAGGCCGCTACGCGGCCTTTATTTTTGTGGCCGGATCGATTCATATTGATCCCATCGAGCGTTTTCTCGCTATAAGCGGCGTATTATCCCGCCTTCTTGCACCCCGCCTGGGGTCATTTACCTTCTGAGTTCAGAGGCATCTTTCATGACATGGCAACAGTTCAAACAGGCCTACCTGATTAAATTCTGGGCGCCGGCCCCCGCGGTTATCGCAGCCGGTATTCTCTCCACCTATTATTTCGGTATTACCGGCACGTTCTGGGCCGTGACCGGGGAATTTACCCGCTGGGGCGGGCAGTTATTGCAACTTGCCGGCGTTCATACCGAGCAGTGGGGTTATTTCAAACTGATTCATCTCGAAGGGACGCCGTTAACCCGCATTGACGGCATGATGATTATCGGTATGTTTGGCGGCTGTTTCGCCGCCGCGCTGTGGGCAAACAATATCAAATTACGCCTGCCACGCAGCCGGATCCGTATTATTCAGGCCGTGGCGGGCGGGATCATTGCCGGCTTTGGCGCACGCCTGGCGATGGGCTGCAACCTGGCAGCCTTTTTTACCGGTATTCCTCAGTTTTCCCTCCACGCCTGGTTCTTTGCTATCGCGACGGCGATCGGAACCTGGTTTGGCGCGCGCTTTACGCTGCTGCCCCTGTTCCGTATCCCGGTCAGGATACAAAAAGTTTCGGCGGCCTCGCCGCTAACGCAAAAACCGGCGCAGGCGCGGCGTCGTTTTCGCGCAGGGATGCTGGTGTTCTTCGCCATGATCGCCTGGGGATTACTGACCGCGCTCAATCAGCCTAAACTGGGACTGGCGATGCTGTTCGGGGTCGGTTTTGGTCTGCTGATTGAACGTGCGCAGATCTGCTTTACTTCGGCGTTCCGCGATATGTGGATCACCGGACGCACCTATATGGCCAAAGCGATTATCTTCGGGATGGCGGCGAGCGCGATTGGCATTTTCAGCTATGTGCAGCTGGGCATGGAGCCCAAAATCATGTGGGCTGGCCCGAATGCGGTCATCGGCGGCCTGCTGTTTGGTTTCGGTATTGTGCTGGCCGGCGGCTGTGAAACCGGCTGGATGTACCGCGCCGTTGAAGGTCAGGTCCACTACTGGTGGGTAGGGCTGGGCAACGTCATTGGTTCGACGATTCTGGCCTATTTCTGGGATGATTTATCCCCAACGCTGGCTACCAACTGGGATAAAGTCAATCTGCTGGCCACCTTCGGACCGTTTGGCGGCCTGCTGGTGACCTATCTGCTATTATTTATCGCGCTGATGCTGGTCATTGCCTGGGAGAAACATTTTTTCCAGCAGAAATCCGCCGCCATGGCCAATGTTAAGGAAACCGCATGAAAACTATCGTTCCCGATTATCGTCTCGACATGGTAGGCGAACCCTGTCCCTACCCGGCCGTTGCCACCCTGGAAGCGATGCCTTCGCTTAAGAAAGGGGAGATTCTGGAAGTGGTCAGCGATTGTCCCCAGTCGATTAATAACATTCCGCAGGACGCCCGCAACTACGGTTATACGGTGCTGGATATTCAACAAGACGGGCCAACTATCCGCTATTTGATCCAGAAGTAATCCCTGGCGCCCAGGCCGGTGACGCACTCCCGCCGCCGGCCTGATGCCATACCGATTACCAGCCTTTTACCGCATCGCCTTTGTACAGCTCCGCTGCGGCAGCGGCGACTTCATCACTTTGATACGCTTTCACCAGGTTTTTCACCTTTGCACTGTCTTTGTTATCAATCCGGCTGGCGAAGATATTGACGTAGGGTGAATTTTTATCTTCGATGAAAAGCCCGTTACGGGTAGGCGAGAGCCCTACCTGACTGGAAAATGTCGTATTAATCACGGCAAGCGCAATTTGCCGATCGTCAAGCGCGCGAGTTAACTGCGGCGCCTCAATCTCGACGATTTTCAGCTTCTTCGGGTTGTTCACAATATCTAATGACGTTGGCAGCAGCCCCACCCCATCTTTAAGGGTAATCAGTCCCTGCTTTTGCAGCAAAAGCAGGGAACGTCCGAGGTTGGTCGGGTCGTTTGGCACGGCTACCTGAGCCCCTTCAGGTAGCTCATTAATGGCGTGTATTTTCTTCGAGTAGGCGGCGATCGGATAGACGAATGTCGTTCCTACCGCAACCAGCTTGTAACCGCGCTCCTGGATCTGTTTATCCAGGTACGGTTTGTGCTGGAAAGCGTTGATATCCAGATCGCCATTATTCAGCGCTTCATTTGGCAAAACGAAATCGTTAAAGGTGACGACTTCGACATCAAGGTTATATTTCTCTTTCGCCACCTTCTGCGCCACCGCCCATACCTGCTGATCGACCCCCGCACTGATACCCACTTTGATATGGTTCGGGTCCTGCCCGGCGGGGCCACAGGCGGCAAGCAGCGAGGTGCTGGCGACAAGCAATGAAACAGCAAACTTCTTCAGCGTGAAAACCATAATCCCAGAGTCCTTTTTAAAATAGCCTGCCGCTCATAGCAGGAAAATTAGCGTCTGAGACTATAGAAAATATCATTGACGATATTAAAGACTGATTCACTATGATTTATAGCGATTGGCTATGAGCCCGTCTCATGGTTAAGGATGGCGAGGAGTCGCCTGGCGCAGCAGGCGCGATATTATGGATTAAGTCACTGGTAAAAAAGGCTAATGCAGATTAAAATTTCAGGCGGAGGTCACGGATTTCCATGCAAGATAATACCAACGAACCCGGGTAGAACAGTGTTGCATCCGCTGCGCGGGCGCGGGTATGCGCAACAGGCGATGGTAATGCCAGCGCCGCGAGGCTGACGCATGAATATTAAACCCGGTAGGCAGCAATATTTCCGATGTCTTCCCTTTCTCGTTACTGTTCTCATTTATTGAGCCATTGACATTCGGGTTCGTTGCCAGCGATTGCGCGCTATTGAGCCTGGGTTATCACGACTGCAGGTTTACAGGTCATTGAGAATGCACACCAACACGCTTTCCATGCGTTTCAGGTATATCAATACGTTGATCGTGATTCTGACCACGGCGATCTTCATCGGTTTCATCATCCGTGAATACCGCGATCTGGAAAGATATATGAGCTACGTGGTTGAAAATGGGAAATCTGCACTCTCCCATGCGGAATACATCAATCAGAATATGGCGTTTCAGCTTTCCAGAGCTTTTTCTGCTGCCCCCTCATCGTCAGACGAGCAAAGGATTCAGCGGGACGACATTTGCGCACATCTTGAATCGGTGAATGGCGTACTGGGATTAAACCTTACCAGGCAGACATTTCATGGTTTAAACGGGACCTTGCAAACCCGGAATCCGGACTGTCGTAGCTGGGTCAGGGATGTTCCATCGCTTTCGGTTATTCAAAACGATCGCCACCTCCCGGCGTCAAAATATACTTTCTCCAGCTATCGCGGGTATATTTTCAACAACCTCAGGTATTATATCGATCTGGATAATGACTATATTTACATTAAGGAAGGTGCGAACAAGTTCCTGATATGAGATCATCATATTCATCCGGAGCGCATCCCAGAGGGACATCATGAGCCATCAACTCACCTTCGCCGATAGTGAATT
>NZ_MTEG01000083.1:0-2129 GCF_002108615.1 Klebsiella sp. YJ | reverse complement strand
TATGCCCTTGTCGATCGCAACGGAAAACACGACCTTTCAGAACTGCGCTCTCTGCAGGACTGGTTCCTGAAATTTGAGCTGAAAACCATCCCGAACGTGGCTGAGGTCGCTTCGGTTGGCGGCGTGGTGAAACAGTACCAGATTCAGGTCAATCCGGTAAAACTGTCCCAGTACGGTATCAGCCTGCCCGAAGTGAAACAGGCACTTGAATCGTCTAACCAGGAGGCCGGTGGCTCATCCGTTGAAATGGCCGAAGCGGAGTATATGGTCCGTGCCAGCGGTTATCTTCAGAGCATTGATGATTTTAATAACATCGTCCTGAAAACAGGTGAGAACGGCGTGCCGGTTTATCTGCGGGATGTTGCCCGCGTGCAGACCGGGCCCGAAATGCGGCGTGGTATTGCCGAGCTGAACGGCCAGGGAGAAGTCGCTGGCGGCGTGGTGATCCTGCGGTCGGGTAAAAATGCGCGCGACGTTATCACGGCAGTGAGGGATAAACTGGAGACGCTGAAGGCCAGCCTGCCGGAAGGCGTTGAAATCGTGACCACCTACGATCGCAGCCAGTTAATCGACCGGGCGATTGATAACCTCAGTTCCAAACTTCTGGAAGAGTTTATCGTGGTGGCCATCGTCTGTGCTCTGTTCCTGTGGCACGTACGTTCTGCCCTGGTGGCGATTATCTCTCTGCCGCTTGGCCTGTGTATCGCCTTTATCGTCATGCACTTCCAGGGACTGAACGCCAATATCATGTCGCTGGGAGGGATAGCGATTGCCGTCGGTGCGATGGTGGATGCCGCCATTGTGATGATTGAAAATGCGCACAAACGGCTTGAGGAGTGGGATCATCAGCATCCGGGTGAGCAGATTGACAACGCCACCCGCTGGAAGGTGATTACCGACGCCTCCGTGGAAGTGGGACCCGCGTTGTTCATTAGCCTGCTGATCATCACCCTGTCCTTTATTCCTATCTTTACCCTGGAAGGGCAGGAAGGTCGTCTGTTTGGCCCGCTGGCATTCACGAAAACGTACTCCATGGCGGGAGCGGCCGCACTGGCCATCATCGTCATTCCTATTCTGATGGGATTCTGGATCCGGGGGAAAATTCCTGCCGAGACAAGTAACCCCCTGAACCGGGTGCTGATCAAAGCGTATCATCCTTTGCTGCTGCGGGTCCTCCACTGGCCAAAAACAACCCTGCTGGTTGCGGCCTTGTCCATTTTCACGGTTATCTGGCCACTGAGTCAGGTGGGCGGTGAATTTCTGCCGAAGATTAACGAGGGCGATCTGCTGTATATGCCGTCGACCTTGCCTGGCGTCTCTCCGGCAGAAGCTGCAGCGCTCCTGCAGACAACAGACAAGTTAATCAAAAGCGTTCCTGAAGTGGCTTCTGTATTTGGCAAGACCGGTAAAGCAGAGACCGCAACGGATTCCGCGCCGCTCGAAATGGTGGAAACCACGATCCAGCTCAAACCTGAGGATCAGTGGCGTCCCGGCATGACAATTGACAAGATTATTGATGAACTCGACAGGACAGTCCGTTTACCGGGTCTGGCAAACCTCTGGGTGCCGCCTATCCGTAACCGTATTGATATGCTCTCAACCGGGATCAAAAGCCCGATAGGTATCAAAGTGTCCGGGACTGTTCTGTCCGATATCGACGCGACGGCGCAGAGTATCGAGGCGGTAGCCAAAACCGTGCCTGGCGTGGTGTCTGTCCTGGCTGAGCGACTTGAGGGCGGGCGCTACATCGATATCGATATCAACCGGGAGAAAGCCTCCCGCTACGGGATGACGGTAGGTGATGTCCAGCTGTTCGTCTCTTCAGCAATCGGAGGTGCTATGGTGGGTGAGACGGTTGAAGGGGTGGCCCGGTACCCTATTAACATTCGCTACCCGCAGGATTACCGGAACAGTCCGCAGGCGCTGAAACAGATGCCGATCCTGACCCCGATGAAGCAGCAGATCACGCTGGGCGATGTCGCGGATATTAACGTCGTTTCTGGACCAACCATGCTGAAAACCGAAAATGCCCGGCCAGCCAGCTGGATTTATGTTGATGCCCGCGGCAGGGACATGGTGTCGGTGGTTAACGACATTAAGACGGCCATCAGCGAGAAAGTGAAACTGAG
>NZ_MTEG01000082.1:0-2397 GCF_002108615.1 Klebsiella sp. YJ | reverse complement strand
TGGTGATTCTGAACTTTTGCTTTGCCACGGAATGGTCTGTGTTGTCGGGAGGATGCGTGATCTGATCCTTCAACTCAGCAAAAGTTCGATTTATTCAACAAAGCCGATAAACGTTTCCAGCCAAGCATTGGCTTCTTCGATACTGCTTATTTTATTGAGGCGCATTTCTTTGATGAGCCTGTCCTGAAGTGTTTTGTTGGCACGCTCAACACGACCTTTTGCCTGAGGGCTGTTCGCACAGATAAGCTCAACACCAATATCGTGCAGGACTCGACCAAATTGAGTTCCAGATTTGCTTCCGGCGGCATGATTTACTCGAAAAATACCGTGTTTGTCGCTGTAAAATGCCAGCGGCTTACCATGTTTCTCAACATATTCACTGGAGTGACCCCGAGCCCGTAGACAAATCTGCCCTATAGTTTGAGCATAGCAACTGTCTTTCGAGCGCGGCTACGAAGCATGCTGGTGATACATCGGATCCCATGCTTCATTCTTTTTCAGCATTGCGTTCAGGATGGTCAGCAATTTTCTGATGCAGGCCGTCAGTGCAACTTTTTTAGGTTTTCCTGCGGCAACCAGGCGTGTATAGAACTCTTTAATTACAGGGTTGTGCCTCGTCCCAACCAGGGCTGACATATAGAGAGCTGTACGGACTGAAGCTCGCCCTCCGAATACAGTTCGGCGACCGCGCATCGTACCGGAATCCCTGTTTACTGGAGCAACCCCAATAAGGGCACTAATTTCTCGTCGTGACAGTGAGCCAAGTTCTGGGACTTCTGCCAGTAGTACGGCGACTGTCGCAGAGCCAACTCCTTTAACTGCGTTCAGAAGCTCGGATAATTCACTGAAATGCTCCTTGATGTGAATCGCCATTTCACCTTCAATACGCGCCAACTCGCCCTTCAGGGCCGAAATAATTGATCTGATGCTTGCATGGCTCAGAGGATGCGAGGGATGTAATCGGTTTCGTTCGGCTGTAAGCATGATCGTGAGCTGTCTGCGTCTGACCACCATCGCAGCCAGAATCTGCCTGTGGGCATCAGGTAAGGGACGAATGTATCTTTCCCGTTCTGGGTGCTGGTTAATAACTTCCGACATCTGAAGCAATACTCTGGCATCTATACGATCAGTCTTCGCCAGATAGCCCATTGCACGAGCAAAATCTCGAGCCTGGCGGGGATTAATGACGACAACGTCAAACCCTTCTGATTGAAGATAACAAGCCACACATGACTCCAGACCCCCTGTCGCCTCCATGAGGATCAACCTTGTTTCATTTCGCTTTAACTCTCTGAGAACTTGAGTAAAACCGTCAGTTCCATTTGGTACAGTGAACTGGCTGGCAATATTGCTGATTGCAATATCCAGAGTACCTTTTGAAACATCTATGCCTGCACAACGTTGATTTGACACGCTCATCTATACCCCTCCTTGCAAATACGATTTGAAGTTCGGACAACTGTTCGGGCTTCAGATGAACGGCTCAGCCTGTGCGTCAATCGCTATGCTGCGGGCTTTAATAACCCCGGGAGGAATCGGACTACACAGGCCTTGCCAAATCTAAGCCAGATCATAGTAATCCACTTTTGAGATACAAGGAGGAGTCTATGGGCACACCACGTTTTACCCCTGCATTTAAGGAAGAGGCCGTCCGCCAGATCACCGAGCGGGGCTATTCTATTGCTGAAGTATCTGAACGGCTCGGCGTGTCGGCGCACAGCCTATATAAATGGCTCCGGGCTGTTAAGCCTGACAACAGTGGACAGCAGGCACAGGATTTACTGGATGCCAGAACAGAAATTCTCAGGCTGAAAGCACAGCTTAAACGCACTGAGGAAGAGCGGGATATTCTGAAAAAGGCAGCGCGGTACTTTGCAAGGGAGCCCGACTGAAGTATCGCTTTATCAACGATCACCGTGAAATCTGGTCGATCGTTACAATGTGTCGGGTCCTTAAGGTTGCCCGTGCCGGATTTTATGTCTGGCTCCATAACCCTGTATCTGCCGGAGAAAAGGATAACCAGCGACTGCTGGAACTCATCCGCGACTCCTATACGCTGAGTGGTGGAGTTTACGGTTATCGCAGGGTTCATGGCGATCTTCGCGAAATTGGCGAAGTGTGCAGCAGAAACCGGGTTGCCAAAATCATGAGGAAAAACAGGATTCAGGCTATACATGGTTATAAAGTGCCACGCGGGAGTCGGGGACGACCGTCACTGATAGCGCCTAATCACGTGCGGCGTGAATTTACTGTAGTGAAGCCCAATCAGGTGTGGGTCACCGACATCACCTATAGTGTGCCCGGAGTTCAGGGCGGGCATGGATGCTTAAATGAACCGCGAGTCTGTCTGGAATATTGAACCGGTAACTCACGATGAGAAACCCAACAATCCCACCG
>NZ_MTEG01000081.1:0-3034 GCF_002108615.1 Klebsiella sp. YJ | reverse complement strand
CTCTGACGGCTCTGATGACTCTGACGGCTCTGATGACTCTGACGGCTCTGATGACTCTGATGGCTCTGACGGTTCTGATGGTTCTGTAACTTCTGCACGTACAACACAAAGTTTCTCACCAGCGCAATTAAGAAAGGCGATTGAAGATCTTGATGAATACCTAGACACAGAGGCTGAACAGGATAATTCTCATGATTTTCATGAAGCTATAAAAAAATCCATATCTCAAATGGCATCTTCTTTCAGTGATGCTGAAATTCAAAACTTTGGTTTTCGTTTTGGTTTTATCACTCTGACCGAGGAGGACTATAATAATGCTCTAGCTCACTCTCGTGAGCTAAGAAAGTTACTTTCTTCTTTAAATAAGCAAACTGTACGGCGTAACAACAGGCTAACTGATCGTGGATCTCGTATTCATAGTAGAAAGCTTGTTGAAGTACCTATGGGTGCAACCTCTGTGTTTAAGAAAAACGGGGAGGGATACAAAAGGTCTGATGTAGGTGTAATAAACCTGCGTGATATCTCTGTATCAATGCATGACGTATCAGTTTTAGCCTTAAAAGCAAATCTTGCATTTACCCTTGCTTGTGAATCGGTGAACAATATTGATGTTGCTGATCTTGTTTATCCAGTTCAAAAAGAAGGTTATATAGATATACTTAAGTTTTTTAATAAATCTGTATCTAGTTGCTTTTCAAATTATGAAAATGTTTCTAGCGGATTACATACCCCAACTGCGACAGCGATTAATTCATGCGTGGAATATTTCTCACGTTTGAATTTCTCACGTAAAGTTATCTTTATTGCGACTGATGGTGACCCATCTGAATCAATAGATGATGTATGCTCTGCAGTTAAAAATGCTAAAAAACATGGCATAGATATTGTTTGTGTCGGTTATGGCATTGATAAACCTCTAGGCTTTGATGGTGTTTATTTTAAAAAAATAAACGATATCTCTGAATTAAATTCTTTGTATAAAGATTTAATCAGAAGCCTAGTTTAACTTCTATTATCTTCCCAAGCGGGCTTATATACCCGCATGGGTATGTTTGCTCGCCTTTAAGGAGCAAACATATGAAAGGTAATAAGTATATTAAACGTGTTCGCGTTGACTCTCGTCAATTAGACAGTGGGATGATTGGAACCAAGGTATACGTCACAGAAGGGGAAGTTGTTAATGGAATTATGCCGGTTGAACGATTAGTTCGTGATGCCACATTTTCCGAAGACAATTCCGAAGCAATGGATTCAGCAGTTGAAAGACTGGTGGCGAAATATATTGCTAATGGTTTCGAAGTCTTATAAATGATTGTGCCACTTCGTGGCACTTCTTTCATTCTGCGTTGTGGGTTTCTCAATGTTATCTGCATTGCAGTAGGCATTGTGAAACCCACAATGTCAGCTAGGAGAGTATTATGAGTCATTCTACAAATTATAATTCACCGGCTAAAACCCCTATGCAGTACGCGCAAGAAACTTTTGACCTTGTCAAATCTCATGTGCAGCAACTGGGTGGATGGCGTAATGTATTAACGTACTATCCTGAGTTTCAGGAGGCTTTAGAAAAAGCTCCACGTTCTGTCAAATGCCCGTTTACTGGTAGTGGCAAAACGAAATTCAGATTTAAAGATAGGACGCTAGAAAGTGTTCATGCTATTCATGAGGATTATCCCCATAATACTTTTATTGATGGCATTGATTTAATTGCTGAACTAAAAAGCATTAGTAAAACGCAGGCTGCAAAAAACATTCTTGAAATGCTTGGTGTTTCCAAGGATAGAAAGTTAACTGAAGCCGACCGTGTTAATATTGTTCTTTATGACAAAAAAGCTCAATCTTTTTCAGATATTGGTGAGGAAGAGAGACTTAGTCGTATAAATAAGTTAGAAGCCGTGTATAAATACACAAAATTTGTGACACCCGATTCATTGGTTGCTCGATATCTATCAGGGCGCGGTATAAAACGGATGCTCACAAAAATTCCAGCTAGTCTGGGGTTTAATGCTAAGATGAGATACTGGCCCGGTTCTAATAAGCCAGCCAGTTTTCATCCAACGATGGTTGCTATTTTTAACGATAAATTCGGTCGCAATTGCACTATCCATAAAACTCATCTTACTGATGATGGACTTAAAAAAGCTGATGTTGAAAACCCAAAGTTAATGATGAAACCGGTCTACCAGATGAATGGTGGTTCGATGCAGTTATTTAAACCAACTTACTGTGATGAAACTAAATCATGGTTTTTGGGGGTTAGTGAAGGTATTGAGAATGCGCTATCAGTAACTGAGGCGACTTCAATTCCTTGCTGGGCATCTTCAAGTTCAACATTTATGGAAATGCTGGAAATACCTGAGTATTTAATGCCACCTTCTGATTGCCAATTTATTGAATTGTCGATTTGGGCAGATAAAGATCGGGTAAATCCAAACACCGGTAATTCAGCTGGTGAGTCCGCTGCACGTGTTCTCAAGAGCCGTATGGAGCCCTTACTTGCTGAACGCTATCCTGAAGCAACAGTCCGGGTTGAGATTCATTTGCCTGAACTGGATATACCTGATGGTGCGAAAGGTGTCGATTGGAATGATGTATTAATGCTCAAGGGTCATGAAGCTTTCCCAGGCAAACTGGAAGAAAGATTTTTTGACTTGATTAAATAATTTCATAACCCATACAGGGAGAGTGCTCCCTGTGGGGCTCTCCCTTTTTTACTTTAGGAGAGCTAATTATGAACGTTTATTATGATTATGATATCGAATCGGTTTTTAACTGGGTTAAGGAACACTTCATTCTGAAGCATTCCGCTTCTCTTGTTAATAGCCCTTGGTATGACTACGACATAGAGATAGATTTGCGCTTAGTTAAGCAAGCGTTGATAAATGGTAATTTTGAATTTTTATATGTTGTTCGTGATCATGGCACAATGGGTGATGCTGCCAACTTACTGATTTAGTGTATGATGGTGTTTTTGAGGTGCTCCAGTGGCTTCTGTTTCTATCAGCTGTCCCTCCTGTTCAGCTACTGACGGGGT
>NZ_MTEG01000080.1:0-3456 GCF_002108615.1 Klebsiella sp. YJ | reverse complement strand
GTTGGTGATTTTGAACTTTTGCTTTGCCACGGAACGGTCTGCGTTGTCGGGAAGATGCGTGATCTGATCCTTCAACTCAGCAAAAGTTCGATTTATTCAACAAAGCCCATTACCCATGTATGTTAGCCATAGCGATCAGCTACCGCAGGAAACAAAACGTGAGATCCTTTCCCAAAACGTTAAAGGTGCTACGTCGTGCCATTGGGAAAAAAATCCCGTTAAGTCACGTTATCATAGTGACGTCTCGGCATACTCCACAGAAGCTATTTTTCCTTTGTACAAAAGGCTTTTCGCTGTTTTGTGGTTGCATATTACGACTCTATTATGTAGATTTAATAGACAGTTGACGATGGCGTCAACTGACTTGATAGGTTCCACATGGGTGGAGCAATCGCCATGAGACACATGGGTGTCCAGGCTAAGGTGGGTATATGTTACACGCACAAGCTAAAACGAAGAACCAGCGCTCGATTCAGACCATTCGTGACAATACGAGTGTAATCGCGAGCTTTGAACCTCGTTCTATGTTTCCTGACACTGTTGAAGTGCGTAGGATGCTGAACCGTACCCAGAAGGATTCGCAGCACTTTATCGTTACCCTGAAAAGCGACCTCAAGCGAGCGCTGGACACGACTGTTGTTAAGCCATTTGCGGAGATCGCCATTCGTGGTGAGAACCTGCGCTTTACCGTGAAGCCTGAAAAGCAATATCCAAACCTGTCTTTAAACGACGAAGTTATTGGAATGATTGAAACATCAGTTGCTGATTTCATGGAAAAGCACTTTTCTGCTCACATCAATCACCGTGAAGCTAAAAATCAGGATTGCAAAAAGGAATGGCACCTTCTCTAATCGGCGACAATTACGCCAAAGATCTTTCCCAACTCCCGTCTTTCCCAGGCGGGAGTTTTGTTTCACACACGTCATGCTTCATCCTGCCTGACGACGTCGTAATTCTCCGCCTAACGGAAACAACCTACGATAGCGCCGATTATCATCACATAGCGGTAGTGGAAGAAGTTGCCTTCACCGATCCTGAGTTCATTGCCAGCCACATCGACGATTTGCGTGACAACGACGGGTTGGAAGACAGTGAGATCGTTGATCGCATCATGGTTCTTGAGATGGAGGACGAGGGCAAATCTGAAGTGATTGCTCGATTTGCTTATGATAATTTCTCTTTCATAGACCCAAACGGAAACCCAGCTGAAGGTAAGCAAATACGAGGCGCTTATGTTACGCCTGAACGAGCTGGTGCTGGTTTGGCGGGGCAGATTTACCGTCATCTGACGGAAGTCCACAAACATCTAATCTGCGATAACACCCAAACAGTTTATGGGGCAGCCCTATGGGCAAATACAGTTCGC
The DNA here is from genome assembly GCF_002108615.1 of Klebsiella sp. YJ. Taxonomy (NCBI): domain Bacteria; kingdom Pseudomonadati; phylum Pseudomonadota; class Gammaproteobacteria; order Enterobacterales; family Enterobacteriaceae; genus Klebsiella; species Klebsiella sp. YJ. Next base: position 2,090 of record NZ_MTEG01000080.1, on the reverse strand, counting down.
AACGTTGTCGGCCGCGTTGATATTTACAACGTAGCTAAACATGAGTATGTCGAAGAGTTAGGTGATGGAGCCAAAGGGGTAAAAGGCTTCATACCTTGGGACATCGGGAAACTAAACCCCTCATCGTTGGGCAAGTGGCAGCAATATCCCTTCAACCCGAATATCCAGCAATGTTATTACCTGGTGTTGATCATTTCAGCTTAAAAAAACCGCTTCGGCGGGTTTTTATTCCCCCAAAAATCAGATCATTGCCTACAAGCTGGCCTTTACACCGTGGCCGCTCCGCATTGAGCTAATAGGCACATGACCTGCCCCCAGTTGATTGGCTCAAGGCATTGCTAGCAACCCCCATGGCGATTCAATTACGAACGTCTGCTTTTCGCTGTGAGTTCAACCGATGGATGCAACACATTGATTGAACCGTTCTGCGGGTGATTCATAGTCTAGCGTTTTTCTCGGCCTTTCGTTGAGCTGTCTGGCAACACTGTTAAGTCTTTGCTGGCTGTGAACCGATAAGTCAGTTCCTTTTGGAAAATATTGTCTGAGCAATCTGTTCGTATTTTCATTTGAGCCACGTTGCCAGGGAGATTGAGGATCACAAAAATAAATCTGAATGTCTGTCGCTATAGTAAATCGTGTGTGGCTGGTCATTTCAGCGCCACGATCCCAAGTTAATGTTTTATAAAGCTCAGCAGGTAATTCCCGGGCTTGTCTGATGAGTGCAGATATAACCGTTATGGTCTTGTTGTCTCTGATCTTCGCCAGCATAACAAAACGAGAACGACGTTCTACGAGGGTGATGATATAGGAGTTTTTCGAGCCCTGGATCAAGTCACCTTCCCAGTGACCTGGGATGGCTCTGTCAGCCGCCTCTGGTGGCCTTTCGCTGATAGGTATCGTGTTCGGGATTGACCCTAATCCTTTCCCTTTAAGCGATGACGTTCTGGATCTACGCACTGCTCTTCCGCTTCTGAGGCATTGCTGCAGCTCTTTTTTTAATGCTCCCCGGGTTTGTATAAAAAGCGTTTTATAAATCGTTTCGTGTGACACATGCATTTCCTGATTATCCGGATAACAGCGTTTCAGCCAACCGGCGATCTGTTCCGGCGACCAGTCCTGATGCATCTTCTCTGCAATGATTTTACACAATGCGGGGCTTTCAATTAGCTTGCAAGGTTTTGGTCTCAGAGCATTTTCCTACGCAGCAGTATCGGCTTTTGCTGCACGGTACTGTTTGGCACCTCCGTGCCTCTTGACCTCGCGGCTAATTGTTGAGGGCGCTCTTGATAATTTGGCAGAGATGTCCCTGATGCTCAGTTTTGCTGCCAGTCCTCTGGATATCTCCTCTCTTTCATCAAGCGAAAGCGCTAACGGTGCCGCTTTCGCACGGGAGGACGGTAGCCACCTGCTTGGTGAATTGTAGGCATGATAGAAGAATGAAACCTGTCGAACATTCTGGCGATATCATGCAGGGAATCACCTTGCTTATATCTGTCCCAGATAATCGCCTTCTGCTCTGGCGTGTAGTTAATCCGAGTTCTTCGTTTCATGACAACGTCCCCCTTGATTAAGGATAGCGTTGCATCGACCCGTTGAACTCACAGCCAAAAGCGGACAAAGCTGAAATCGTCATGTACTTATCAACGTGACGTAAGCCAGCCAGCTAGTTGGTGATGGGAGTGAATTGTCAAAAGTTGTAGCCCCTACCGGCTTTGTTGAATAAATCGAACTTTTGCTGAGTTGAAGGATCAGATCACGCATCCTCCCGACAACACAGACCATTCCGTGGCAAAGCAAACGTTCAGAATCACCAACTGGTCCACCTACAACAAAGCTCTCATCAACCGTGGCTCCCTCACTTTCTGGCTGGATGATGAGGCGATTCAGGCCTGGTATGAGTCGGCAACGCCTTCATCACGAGGAAGGCCCCAGCGCTATTCTGATCTCGCCATCACCACCGTTCTGGTGATTAAAAGCGTATTTCGGCTGACCCTGCGGGCTGCGCAGGGTTTTATTGATTCCATTTTTGCCCTGATGAACGTTCCGTTGCGCTGCCCGGATTACACCAGTGTCAGTAAGCGGGCAAAGTC
>NZ_MTEG01000079.1:0-3472 GCF_002108615.1 Klebsiella sp. YJ | reverse complement strand
CAATAAGCGCAATGTTTTCCATGATGGTTCTCCGAATGAAAGCCTGTCCTCAGCATAGTACTGGGAAGGAGGGAGTGACCATCTCATTAAATAAAGCACGCTAAGCCCTTACTTACCCAGATGTTTGACTGTTCGTGGCACTTTCACCATGGCAATTGCCCAACCCTTGCAAAATGCCGCACGCCTCTACAGATCGAGAGCCAGAACACTTCTCGCGCAAATCAACCAAGTGCCGTTTTAACTGCAACAGCGCGGACACACGCATTTCCACCTGTTGAATATGGGCCTCCAGCAGCGTGATGACCTCCCCACAGTCCTGCATCGGGTTGTCTCGCAGACCCAGCAATGCGCGAATCTCGCTCAACGTCATGTCGAGCGAACGGCAATGACGGATGAATTGCAAGCGCTCAATGTGCGCCTCACCGTACAACCGAAAGTTGCCACCGCTTCGCGCTGGCTTTGGCAGTAGCCCTTCCTTCTCGTAGTAGCGGATGGTCACGACCTCGCACCCAGAGCGCTTGGCGAGGTCGCCAATTCTGATTTCCATGCATCAATCTCCAATTATCACTTGACTCTATAGTGACTATAGAGATTTTAATGGAGGCTGAATAGAAGATTTTCAGGAGTTACTCATGAGCGAATGCGCTTCAAAGGGGTGTGGCTGCACGACTGAGCCGATCATCCAACCCACGGCACCGGCCCCGCTGGCAACCGGATCGGCTCAAGCGGTGTACCGCATCGAGAACATGGATTGCCCGACCGAAGAGGCGCTGATCCGAAGCAAACTGGCCGGTCTGGCGGGGGTGGCGGGTCTTGAATTCAACCTGATGCAACGTACCTTGGCCGTGCGACACGAATTGCCTTCGTTGTCTCCCGTCGAGCAGGCGCTGAAGGCCATCGGCATGCAAGCTGTGCGCATGGATCAGGCGTCGGCCGAGCAGACGACCAAGCTGTCCATTGCCAAGATGGATTGCCCGACCGAAGAGACGTTGATCCGCAACAAGCTCGGCACCGTGGCCGGTGTTGCTGATCTCGATTTCAACCTGATGCAGCGCACGCTGTCGGTACGCCATGCGAACCAGGTTCTGCCAGACGTGCTCGTGGCACTGCAAGCGCTTGGATTCGAGGCGCAGGTCGTGGACACGGCAGAGGTCGCATCTCCATCCGCCGCCCCTGTGACCACGCCGACCAACTGGTGGCCGCTGGGCATCTCCTTGGTCACTGCATCGGCGGCCGAGGCGGTCTACTGGCTCCACAACGGCAATCACTGGTCGGTTGTCGTTCTGGCGCTTGTCGCGGTCTTCACGGGTGGCCTCTCCACCTACAAGAAGGGGTGGATCGCGCTCAAGAACCGTAATCTCAACATGAACGCCCTCATGTCGATTGCGGTCACGGGTGCCATGTTGATCGGCCACTGGCCCGAAGCGGCAATGGTGATGGTACTGTTCGCGCTGGCCGAGGTAATCGAAGCCAAATCGCTGGATCGCGCTCGTAACGCTATCCGTGGCCTGCTCGACCTGACCCCGGAACAGGCCACGGTACAGCAGGCTGACGGCACATGGCGCGAGGTGGGCGCCAAGCAAATCACCATCGGCGCCCGCGTCCGGGTCAAACCAGGTGAGCGCATCGCCCTTGATGGTGAGGTGCTGGAAGGCCGCTCTGCCGTCAACCAAGCCCCGATCACGGGTGAAAGCCTCCCGGTCGAAAAATCCCCCGGTGATTCGGTGTTCGCTGGCACGATCAACGAATCCGGCTCGTTCGAGTACCGCGTCACCGCCTTGGCCAACAACTCCACTTTGGCCCGGATCATTCACGCGGTAGAGGCTGCGCAAGGTAGTCGTGCGCCGACTCAGCGTTTTGTCGATCAGTTCGCCCGCTGGTACACCCCCGTTGTATTCGGCGTTGCCATCGCCGTCGCGTTGTTGCCGCCGCTGTTCATGGGTGCGGCATGGCTCGACTGGATCTACCGTGCATTGGTTCTGCTGGTGGTCGCCTGCCCGTGCGCACTGGTGATCTCTACACCGGTCAGCATCGTCAGCGGCCTGGCCGCCGCCGCCCGCCACGGCATTCTCATCAAAGGTGGCGTCTATCTGGAAGAAGGCCGCAAGCTGCGCTGGCTGGCTCTGGACAAGACCGGCACGATCACGCACGGCAAGCCCGCACAGACCGACTTTGTCACATGGGGCAATGCACTCGCCTCGGACAGCCGCAGCATCGCTGCCAGTCTGGCGGCCCGCTCGGACCATCCTGTATCCAAGGCGGTGGCACAGGCCGCGCAGACGGACGGGGTTGCCTTGCTCGACGTGGCCGAATTCAACGCGCTGCCCGGTCGGGGTGTGCAAGGCCAAATCAACGGTGCGACCTACCATCTGGGCAACCACCGGATGCTCGAAGAGCTGGGGCAGTGCACACCAGAGCTGGAGCAGCGCATCGCTGCGCTGGAAACCGCTGGCAAGACCGTCGTGATGCTGGTGGGCGCAAAAGGGGTACATGGCTTATTCGCCGTTGCGGACACCATCAAGGACAGCAGCAAGAGAGCCATCGCCGAGCTGCATGCTCTGGGCATCAACACCGTGATGTTGACCGGCGATAACCCCCACACGGCACAGGCCATCGCCGCACAAGCCGGCATTGACCGCGCGCAAGGCAACCAACTGCCCGACGACAAACTGCGCGAAGTGGAGCAATTGTCCAGAAACGGCAAGGTTGGCATGGTCGGTGATGGCATCAACGACGCACCGGCCTTGGCGCGTGCGGACATTGGCTTTGCAATGGGAGCGGCGGGCACAGATACCGCTATTGAAACCGCCGACGTGGCCCTGATGGACGATGACCTGCGCAAGATTCCGACCTTCGTGCGCCTGTCGCGTGCGACAGCACAGGTGCTGATGCAAAACATTGTGCTGGCCCTTGGCATCAAGGCGGTATTTTTGGTGCTCACCTTCACGGGTCACGCGACCATGTGGATGGCTGTGTTCGCCGATATGGGTGCCAGCTTGCTTGTTGTCGGCAACGGCTTGAGGTTGTTGCGCCGATGAGCTGGAAACTCTTTCTCTATGACTGGGGTGGCCTGAACATCGCGTTGTTTCAAGCCATCAACACAGGCACGCCCGCCACGCTGAAACCACTGGCATGGTTCTTTGGCCTCGTGGGAAGTTACTGGACAGCGCCGCTGATGCTGTTGGGTCTGTGGTGGTGGTCGAAATCGGCTACAAACCCGGCGCGTGGTACGGCCGTTCGGCATCGCCTTATTGGTTTTAGCGCGGCCTTCTTGCTGGCGTTATTGGTCGCCACCGCCTTGAAGCTATGGTTCGACTTTCCACGCCCGCCTGCCGTCCTTGGCGACCTGGCGCGCGTCATCGGGGACGGCACTGTTGCAAAGTTAGCGATGAGGCAGCCTTTTGTCTTATTCAAAGGCCTTACATTTCAAAAACTCTGCTTACCAGGCGCATTTCGCCCAGGGGATCACCAT
>NZ_MTEG01000078.1:0-3511 GCF_002108615.1 Klebsiella sp. YJ | reverse complement strand
CCGCCGCCGAACTGGCCGCCCTGCAGGCGCAGACCCGCCGTATCCGCCAGGTCCGCTACCGTCCCTCCCGCCTTGACCGCTATACCGGCGAACTGCTGAGCCTGTACCAGGCCGGGGCCAGTGCAGCGGAGCTGCAACGCTGGCTCCGGGCCCGGAGAATCAAAGTGGTGTTGTCCACGGTTACCCGCTGGCTGGAAAAAAATGGCTAAATTCGCCAGCGCTGCCCGCCAGGCGGCTGGCGTGATAAAACCACTCCAGGGAAATATTCTGCGCTCTGTCGGCACAGTCCGGAATTACGAGCAGGGACTGACCCGCGTCGCAGAGTGGATGAAAGAGAACCGGCTCAACCACGGTGATTTACGCACACTGACACCGGCGCAGGCCATCACCTACCTGGAGCAGCGCGGGGAGCAGGTCGGCCAGAAAACGCTCGATATGGAACGCCAGGCCATCCAGGCCATGATGATCCACGTGACGCAGACCCTCCCTGCCGGCGAACACCTGCCGGTGGTGAAATCGGAGCAGGCACAGATCCTGAGCAGCCGGGCCTACAGCCCGGACCAGGTAGCCCTGATTGCCGCAGCACAACAGCCCGCCAACGCCCTGGCCACCGCGATTGCCCTGGCCGCCGGATTACGCGCCCATGAACTGCTGACCCTCGCGCCCCGCCAGGAGCGTGCACCGGATCCCCGTCCGGCAGCGGACAGTAAATTTGCCGGTCGGGAGGGCGTGATTTACACCGTTCAGGGCAAAGGCGGCCTGGTCAGGGAAGTCCTGGTACCGTCCCCCCTGGCTGAACGTCTGGAGCATGTCAGGCTGGCGAGCCCGGTCCGGGTGACCGATCGCGGCGTGTTTTACCAGAGTCAGTACGCCATTGGCGGAGGACAGCGCTGGTCGAACGCCTTCAGTGCCGCCTCCATGCGTACCCTGGGCTGGTCACGGGGGGCACACGGCGTGCGTCACAGCTACGCCCAGCAACGGATGCAGGAGCTGCAAAAACTCGGTCTGGTTCGTGATATGGCCCTGCGCACCGTCAGCCAGGAAATGGGCCATTTTCGTCCGGAAATCACGGAGACATACCTGCGATGACAAGAACGTTTATTTTATTGTGTACCGGTGTTTTCGCCATCGCGTACGCCCTGTATGAGCTGAAACATATGGGCGTTTACTATCCGGATGCCAGCAATCCGCAGCTGTTCACTGGCTGGAAGGCGGTCACCGAACTCGGTCCCGCAATCCTGGCTACCGGGATCGCAGCCACAGCGTTCTCGCTGTGGCTGTTCATTTTGTTTTTCAGAAGCTCAGAGTCCCGCCGGATACAGCGCGAGATAAGCGGATATCAGCAGGCACTAAGGGAGGCAGAAGAGGCTCACAGAGCCAGACAAAATACCCTTATTCAGAATCACAATCTGGAGATAGCGGCCCTGCGAAGCCACTACAGTGGTGCTGAGGATGTACTGCGGGAAGAGTTTGCGAAAAAAGAAAACCGCTGGCGTCAGGCATTGAAAAATGCCCGGGAAGAAGCCAGGCAGGAGCTGGAAGAACAGACGGAGGCACTGAATCAGCGCGCGTCCGGCCTGCTGGTACAGGAGCAGACACTGAAAGCCAGAATGGAGGAAGTCAGAAAGTATGTTGCCGGAGAGCGGCATAACGCCATGCGGGCCCGTCTGGAGGCAGAGGAAGCAGAGAAAAGGCGACAAAATGCCAGTGCAACAGCGGAACGGCGCAGACGGAAACTGGAAAAACTCCAGGCCACTGACGTAACAGCAGGGCAAAAACACTGAGGCATTTCAGGACTGCCAGAAACGCCACCAGGCACGGGGCCGGGTCGTGTTCTGCCGCATCTCTTCCCGGTTCTCCAGCAACAACATCGCCTGTTTCAGGCTGTCGATATGTGAATCTCTGGAGGCAAGGAGGGTGTTCAGGTGTTCAATTTCCTGTTTCAGAATGTAAATGACCTGTTCATTACGGTCAGAAGTGACTGTGTCACGCTGTCCACTGACCTGTTCTTTCTCCTGTTCAACGGATACGGGCGCAAAGGCACCAAACACCCGCAAAAGCTCTGAAGTCTCGAGCATTTTCGCATTCCGTTCACCCCGACAGGTGGACAGTTCACCGGCTTTAATTAACCTGTGCAGGGTTGTCCTGCTCTTACCCGTCAGGCGTGCTGCCTCACTGATCGACACTTTCGCCATCAGTCACCCTCCTGTAGTGCATCCAGTCTCAGGGACAGTGTACGGAAAAGATGCTCCGCATCATCGTGGAGTTTCTCACAAAGGTCAGCCTCCTCATCGAGATCAAGCTCGTTAAGCTTCTCCAGCAGGAGCAGGGACTGATTCTGGATGAATTTAGCCATGTTCAGGGCAGTTTTCTGTTGTTTCGTCATAAGGGGCCTCAGGGCGTCAGTGCTCAGTGTCAAACCGGTCTCTTTTCCGCTTCCTCGCTCACTCAGTCGCTACGCTCCTGCCGTTCGGCTGCGGCGAGCGGACGGGACACACAGAAGAGTCATCGCTATAACCAGGAAGAGAAGAGCCTGTGGAAAAGGCCACGGCGTTGCCGTTTTTCCATAGGCTCCGCCCCCCTGACGAGCATCACAGAATCTGACGCTCAAATCAGCGGTGGCGAAACCCGACAGGACTATAAAGATCCCAGGCGTTTCCCCCTGGTAGCTCCCTCGTGCGCTCTCCTGTTCCTGCCTTTCGGTTTACCGGTGTCATTCCGCTGTTATGGCCGCGTTTATCTCATTCCACGCCTGACACTCAGTTCCGGGAAGGCAGTTCGCTCCAAGCTGGACTGTATGCACGAACCCCCCGTTCAGTCCGACCGCTGCGCCTTATCCGGTAACTATCGTCTTGAGTCCAACCCGGAAAGACATGCAAATGCGCCACTGGCAGCAGCCACTGGTAACTGATTTAGAGGAGATAGTCTTGAAGTCATGCGCCAGTTAAGGCTAAACTAAACGAACAGTTTTGGTGACTGTGCTCCTCCAAGCCAGTTACCTCGGTTCAAAGAGTTGGTAGCTCAGAGAACCTTCGAAAAACCGCCCTGCAAGGCGGTTTTTTCGTTTACAGAGCAAGAGATTACGATGCCAACGAAAGGATCTCAAGAGGATCCTGTTCCATATACCTTCCCCTGAAGGGAAACCAGCAACGCCAGTGAACTTACAGAAAAGCCAAACTATTTGATCTTATTAAAAAAATGAATATAGAGTAAGATTTTACACAATCAGTGGCTTTGTTGAATAAATCGAAATTTTGGTGACCTGAAGAATCAGTTCACGCATTATCCTGACTATGCAGGCAGTTCCGTGACAAAGCAGAAGTTCAAAATCACCAACTGACGCAACTACAACAAGGCCCTGATTAATCGTGGCTCCATCACTTTCTGGGTTGATGATGAGGCGACTCAGGCCTGGTATGAGTCAGCAACGCCTGCATCGCGGGGACAACCTCAGCGCTATACAGCCCCTGCCATCACAACCGTCCTGGTGATTAAACGTGTATTCCGGCTG
>NZ_MTEG01000077.1:0-3847 GCF_002108615.1 Klebsiella sp. YJ | reverse complement strand
TGAACAAAATGACGAAAGCAGGTATGCCTGAAAGCGTGCGTATTGCCTGAAAACACAACCCGCTACGGGGGAGACTTACCCGAAATCTGATTTATTCAACAAAGCCAATGCAGATAAGAATACTCATCTCATAAACAGTGAATAATTATAAAGATGAAATCACACCGTGCTGTTTTTTAACTTTTGTTTTTATATTTAAATGTAAGTGCGAATATGAATATAATGTGAAGATAGTGATGAAATTTAATTCAGATGACTTAGTGGTTTAATAAATTATTCAGTGATGATGTTAGCTTATTTTTAGCATAACCTCATGAACATACGAATGAATTCGCAGTTACACCTTTTATCCCCACAGCCCCGCTCACTCTCTTTTGTCTTGATTCTACCCTCAAGATCCGTAACATCGTGCATAAACAGCGAATGTTTATGGTGGAGTGGTTTGAATGAGCCTTCTGGCGGAGTGGTTGCAAACAAAGTGTTCTGCGAATGTTTGGGTATACATTAAGCGCTTATCCGCGAACGATACCGGTGCTACAAGATCCCACCAGTCTGGTCTTTACATGCCGGGAGCCGTCATTGATGAGCTGTTTCCTTCCCTCCGTGATACTCAGTTAAGAAATCCTGAAGCTCTTTTTTCTGTTCACGTGTCATCTCATCCTGATTGCCCTGACCTTGATGATGTAAGGGCCATTTACTACAACAATAAATTTTTCGGGGGCACCCGTGATGAAAAGCGTCTGACGGGCTTTGGTAGAAAAAATCCTCTCCAGAATCCGGAAAATACCGGCGCTCTGGCACTTCTCGCCTTCGACCATGTGCCTGGAACATCTTCCAGTTATTGTGATGTCTGGGTCTGCAAGGACCTGACCGAGGAAGATATTCTTGAACCTATTATTGGTGAAGTTATCCCGGGAGCAACGATATTTGGTCCGGGATTTAAATTAATTGGAGGGTTCTTTACAGAAAATGCTCCTGGCAGAACAAAGTATAAGCTTCCACCCGAATGGGCCCACTACTTCCCTTCAGGAAGGGAGATTATTAGTTTTGCCGCATGTCATTACGATAGAACAACTAACGACCCGGACTCACAACTGACGCGGAGGAGGAAAATTGAGTTTGAAATTTTTCTTGCTGTTGAGGAACTGCACGTGCTGGGTCAGATAGCCGAAGGTTTTGCCACGGTGAATGATTTTATTTCGCTTGCTAATTCAGTGAGTAACCGGAGGAAGTCTCGTGCCGGGAAAAGTCTTGAGCTCCATCTTGAATCTCTTTTCAAAGAACACGGTGCAACGAGCTTTGAAACCCAGGCTATCACGGAAGGTAAGAAAAAACCCGATTTCATCTTTCCTTCCGGTGCTGCCTATCACGATCCTGATTACCCAGCTGAACGGTTACGCATGTTGGGGGTTAAAACCACCTGTAAGGACCGCTGGCGGCAGGTACTGAATGAGGCCGACAGAATTGATACAGTACACCTGTTCACCGTACAGCAGGGCGTATCTGTGGCACAGTTCAGGGAAATGCAGTCTGAGGGGATACGGCTCGTTGTACCGGTTGGGTTGCATAAGGCCTTTCCCGAGGAAATCAGGGGTGAGCTAATGTCACTATCTGCGTTTATCGATGAAATAAAAAAACTCTATTGGTGACATCCCCCCACATCTGGCGAGAGTCGTATGCGCATGGGATGATACCAGCACAGATATTTGAAGAGCCCCTTGGGGCTCTTTTAGTGCATCTATTTCCGGGCCTTTACAGCCTCGATGATCCGTGACTCCAGCAATTTCGCTACAGCATCAAAGACCGGCACGATGACGGAATTTCCGAACTGGCGGTAAGCTTGAGTATCGGATACGGGGATTCGAAAAGTTACTTTCCCTGGCTGTTCAAATCCCATAAGCCGGGCACACTCACGCGGTGTTAGACGACGAGGACGTCGGGTCATGTTCTCCGGGTCGTTAAAGTTCTTTTCACCGAGTTCGCTATCCCAACCACGATCAACGAGCGATTCACTTCCATCTTTGTGGTATCTTGCTGATATTGTTCTGGAAATAGCTTTATCATCGTCTGGTTTAACCAGGCCAAAACCAAATCCATTACCTTTCTCTTGGTGTTTTTTCGCGTATTTATAGAGATAATCCCACAGCTTTGGCGTTAGTGTGTATTTATCATCAACATCACTGTCAAGAAGCTCTCTGAACAATACTTTTCTTTCAGGAAACAGCGAAGAAATGTCAGCAAGGCTAAATCCCTGACTTAAATTCAAGTCACGTCTGAAGCCCACCAGAACAATACGCTCCCGGTGCTGAGGGATGAAATGCTTACCATCTATAACTTTTGGATCATCCGCACCTGTAGCCTCAGCATCGGCAACGTCGTAACCGAGTTCATTCAGGGTATCCATAATGACACGGAAAGTTTTCCCTTTATCATGGCTTTTGAGGTTCTTGACGTTCTCGAGTACAAAGATGGCCGGTTTTTTTGCCATGATGATACGAGCCACATCAAAGAATAGGGTCCCCTGGGTATCACATTCAAAACCGTGTTTACGGCCAAGTGAGTTTTTCTTGCTCACACCTGCAAGGCTAAATGGCTGACACGGGAAACCCGCCAGCAGAACATCATGATCGGGTATCGATTTATCAATGTGGGCGTAGGCGTCTTCTTCACTGACATTTTCTTTATGACTGAGGGTCACATCGCGGATGTCAGAATTGAAGATATGCGCTTCGGGATCGCAATACCAGTTTGCTTTATAAGTTTTGACTGAATAGCTGTTCCATTCACTTGTGAAAACACACTGGCCGCCAATGGCTTCAAACCCATGACGGATACCGCCGATACCGGCGAAGAGATCGATGAACCGAAAAGCATAATTGGGATGGTTAGCTGGCGGCTGCGGGAGCAGTCTTTCAAGAAGCGATGCCTCAGTTACAGTAAGTGAACGAGGCCCACATTTCCCGTTAATCCAGCGGTTCAGGGTCTCCCTGGTCCAGTCTGAATTTCCCAGCTTACGCAGAAGTTCGGCAACAAACTTCTGATCATAGATTTCAAGGACTTTCCCTATCAGTGACAGGTCCCTTTGCTGTTGTCTGGCCTCTTCATTACGTGCCTCTTCCACCAGCTCTTCCGCAAGGGAATCAAATTCAGACATTATTGCCTCCACAGGTTATCTGCGTGATAGTTTATCACTCATTTAACCCAGCACAAATAATATCTGTGGTTTTAACCAGTATAACCTGCTCTGCCAGGCAGTACTCTCATTGTTTTTCCAGTCGATTCAGTATTCTTTTCCAGAAACACGATGTCGGTAGCTTTCCCAGTTAAACACTACCCATAGGCTGTTTCCGAGACGCATGCGGTCCATGACGCGCTCACCTACAAGTTTGTTCATTTCTTCCATATTACTGTTAGTGAGCATCCCCGTAGGGCGTTTTGATGATGACCTGCGATCAACAATCTGGTTGATGATAACTTTTTCATAGCGTGATTCAGTTTGCACTCCAATTTCATCAATGACCAGAAGGTCAACTTTACTGAGATCGTTCAGTAGTTGTTCTTCACTGGTATTCCTGTTGCCGAAGGTATCTTTCATGGACGACATGATGTCTGCAACCGTTATGATTAAAACTGACTTTCCCCGCAACAAGAGGTCATTACAGATTGCTGCTGCCAAATGGTTTTTGCCAGTGCCTGGTTTTCCAGAGAAAATAAAACTGGCGATGTTCCCCTCAAATTCTGGTGATGCTGCCAACTTACTGATTTAGTGTATGATGGTTTTTTTGAGGTGCTCCAGTGGCTTCTGTTTCTATCAGCTGTCCCTCCTGTTCAGCTACTGACGGGGTGG
>NZ_MTEG01000076.1:0-3960 GCF_002108615.1 Klebsiella sp. YJ | reverse complement strand
TGAACAAAATGACGAAAGCAGGTATGCCTGAAAGCGTGCGTATTGCCTGAAAACACAACCCGCTACGGGGGAGACTTACCCGAAATCTGATTTATTCAACAAAGCCTCGTTAAGGTTAACCTAAGATTTCAGAATGATAATCTCTGCTTTGCAGCGAATAAGGCAATCATATGATCTTACCCAGCAATAGTGGACACGCGGCTAAGTGAGTAAACTCTCAGTCAGAGGTGACTCACATGACAAAAACAGTATCAACCAGTAAAAAACCCCGTAAACAGCATTCGCCTGAATTTCGCAGTGAAGCCCTGAAGCTTGCTGAACGCATCGGTGTTACTGCCGCAGCCCGTGAACTCAGCCTGTATGAATCACAGCTCTACAACTGGCGCAGTAAACAGCAAAATCAGCAGACGTCTTCTGAACGTGAACTGGAGATGTCTACCGAGATTGCACGTCTCAAACGCCAGCTGGCAGAACGGGATGAAGAGCTGGCTATCCTCCAAAAGGCCGCGACATACTTCGCGAAGCGCCTGAAATGAAGTATGTCTTTATTGAAAAACATCAGGCTGAGTTCAGCATCAAAGCAATGTGCCGCGTGCTCCGGGTGGCCCGCAGCGGCTGGTATACGTGGTGTCAGCGGCGGACAAGGATAAGCACGCGTCAGCAGTTCCGCCAACACTGCGACAGCGTTGTCCTCGCGGCTTTTACCCGGTCAAAACAGCGTTACGGTGCCCCACGCCTGACGGATGAACTGCGTGCTCAGGGTTACCCCTTTAACGTAAAAACCGTGGCGGCAAGCCTGCGCCGTCAGGGACTGAGGGCAAAGGCCTCCCGGAAGTTCAGCCCGGTCAGCTACCGCGCACACGGCCTGCCTGTGTCAGAAAATCTGTTGGAGCAGGATTTTTACGCCAGTGGCCCGAACCAGAAGTGGGCAGGAGACATCACGTACTTACGTACAGATGAAGGCTGGCTGTATCTGGCAGTGGTCATTGACCTGTGGTCACGTGCCGTTATTGGCTGGTCAATGTCGCCACGCATGACGGCGCAACTGGCCTGCGATGCCCTGCAGATGGCGCTGTGGCGGCGTAAGAGGCCCCGGAACGTTATCGTTCACACGGACCGTGGAGGCCAGTACTGTTCAGCAGATTATCAGGCGCAACTGAAGCGGCATAATCTGCGTGGAAGTATGAGCGCAAAAGGTTGCTGCTACGATAATGCCTGCGTGGAAAGCTTCTTTCATTCGCTGAAAGTGGAATGTATCCATGGAGAACACTTTATCAGCCGAGAAATAATGCGGGCAACGGTGTTTAATTATATCGAATGTGATTACAATCGGTGGCGGCGGCACAGTTGGTGTGGCGGCCTCAGTCCGGAACAATTTGAAAACAAGAACCTCGCTTAGGCCTGTGTCCATATTACGTGGGTAGGATCAATAATATTAGATTGAATTGTTGTAATTATCATCAATGTTTTTACTGGTTTACTATTTTCCGGAGGTGTTAATGCCTGTACTTTTCAGGGTGAAAGTTATTCCGCTGGTTTTACTTCTGGCAATGATCTTTGCGTTTTTACTTAACTGGCCAATATTGCTGCATTTTTACGAGATTTTGTCGCATTTAGAGCATGTCAAAATTGGTTTTGTCATTTCTATTCCCTTTGTTCTGGTTGCGGCGCTTAACGTTGTTTTTATGCCTTTCTCAGTTCGTTTTCTGCTGAAACCTTTCTTTGCTTTACTGTTTATCACTGGCTCACTGGTCAGTTATTCGACACTAAAATATAAAGTAATGTTTGATCAAACGATGATTCAAAACATTATTGAAACTAACCCCCAGGAAGCGCATTCCTATCTTAATGGCTCAATTATTATATGGTTCGTCTTTACCGGTATCCTTCCTGCCATCCTCCTTTTTTCAATAAAAATTCAATATCCTGAAAAATGGTATAAAGGCATTGCTTACCGTTTGCTCTCCGTGCTGGCATCGTTGAGTTTGATTGCAGGTGTTGCCGCACTTTATTATCAGGATTATGCCTCTGTCGGCCGCAATAACTCGACATTGAATAAAGAGATCATCCCGGCGAACTACGCTTACAGCACTTTCCAGTATGTTAAGGATACGTACTTTACGACTAAAGTGCCTTTCCAGACGCTGGGGAATGATGCTAAACGCGTCGTCGCTCACGAAAAACCCACGCTGATGTTCCTGGTGATTGGCGAAACGGCACGCAGCCAGAATTTCTCGATGAACGGTTATTCGCGTGATACCAATGCCTTTACCAGCAAATCCGGCGGCGTTATTTCGTTTAAAAATATGCATTCCTGCGGTACCGCTACCGCAATATCCGTTCCGTGCATGTTCTCGAATATGAATCGCACCGAGTACGACAGTAAAAAAGCATCTAACAGTGAAAATTTCCTCGACATCGTGCAGAAAACCGGTGTCTCGCTGTTATGGAAAGAGAACGATGGCGGTTGTAAAGGCGTATGTAGCCGCATCCCGACTGTCGAAATTAAGCCTAGTGATAACCCGAAACTGTGCGATGGCAAAACGTGCCATGACGAGGTGATGCTGGAAAACCTTGATGATGAAATCGCCAAAATGCCAGGTGATAAGCTTGTCGCCTTCCATATCATTGGCAGCCATGGACCGACTTATTACCTGCGTTATCCGGCTGAGCATCGCCACTTCATGCCCGAATGTGCACGTAGCGATATCGAAAACTGTACTCAGGAACAATTGGTCAACACCTACGACAACACCCTTCGTTATACAGACTATGTATTAGCTGAGATGATTGAAAAGCTAAAAAATTACAGCGATCAGTACAACACCGTGCTGCTTTATGTGTCCGATCATGGTGAATCATTGGGCGAAAGCGGGCTATATCTGCACGGCACGCCGTACAAACTGGCACCGGATCAGCAGACGCATATTCCGATGCAGGTCTGGATGTCACCGGGCTTTATCGCCGGGAAACACATCAACATGTCTTGCCTTGAAAATAATGCGGCGAAAAAATCATATTCCCACGACAACCTGTTCTCATCGATTTTGGGGCTGTGGGACGTAAGCACCAGCGTCTATAATCCTGACCGCGATTTGTTCCGCGAATGCCGTGGCTAATCGATTGTTAGTATAACAAAAAGCCTTACGGCAACCTGGTTGCCGTAAGCTGCAAGAATGCAATAAGGCTTATAATATGAAACAACTTACTTTCAACGACCTACGCAAGCAAAGCGCACAAGCCGCAAATTCCCCCCGCTTACGTGCCCATCATAATTTCCACCCTGAATTGAGCGACCCGGTGCAGCGTCTGGCTATTGCTATGGAACCGGGAACTTATGTTCGCCCTCATCGCCACCCGCATACTTTTGAACTGCTGACATCCCTTACCGGTCGCTTTTTGGTATTGAACTTTGATGACCTGGGTAACCTGACCCAGCGCGTCGTGTTAGGTGAGGACTGTAAAGTGCTGGAGATGGATGCAGGCACCTGGCATACCGTATTGTCACTGGATGAAGGCGGCGTTATTTTTGAGGTAAAACACGGTAGGTACCAGCCTGTTGCTGATCAAGATGCCGCCCCATGGGCCCCCGCCGAAAACGAGCCGGGAACTGCAGAGCTGATGAAATGGTACACACAGGCGCAAGTAGGTGATGGCGGATATCCGCGGTAATTAATGCGTTGCACGGAGTGCCATTCTCTCCTTCGCGCCAACTTCAAAGGCTAAGACGCTTCCTCCCAAATCACCTACTCGTAAACCTGTGGCAAGAGTAGAGGCACTGTTGCAAATAGTCGGTGGTGATAAACTTATCATCCCCTTTTGCTGATGGAGCTGCACATGAACCCATTCAAAAGCCGGCATTTTCAGCGTGACATCATTCTGTGGGCCGTACGCTGGTACTGCAAATACGGCATCAGTTACCGTGAGCTGCAGGAGATGCTGGCTGAACGCGGAGTGAAT
>NZ_MTEG01000075.1:0-4522 GCF_002108615.1 Klebsiella sp. YJ | reverse complement strand
TCTACGTGTGCGTAGTGGCGAGTCGGGGTGTCATATTCAACGTGAGAAGTGTTGATGGTGATACCACGAGCTTTTTCTTCCGGTGCGTTATCGATCTGGTCGAATGCGCGAGCAGAACCACCGTAGGTTTTAGCCAGAACGGTAGTGATTGCAGCAGTCAGCGTTGTTTTACCATGGTCAACGTGGCCGATAGTACCGACGTTAACGTGCGGTTTTGTACGTTCAAACTTTTCTTTAGACATCGATTGTCCCTCTAAGACACGGATAAATCGGTGATATCACCACATCAACCGGGCAACATGCCCGACTTGTTGAATGCAATAAACAGAGAGAAACAGGGAAGGAGAGATAAAGAAGTGGTGCTGATACCCAGAGTCGAACTGGGGACCTCACCCTTACCAAGGGTGCGCTCTACCAACTGAGCCATATCAGCACGTCTGGAGCGGGCAGCGGGAATCGAACCCGCATCATCAGCTTGGAAGGCTGAGGTAATAGCCATTATACGATGCCCGCATCCTGAAACTCGGCTACCCAGTTCTTTCTATAACAAAAAAAAGAGACTTATCTCTTTTTCTGTTTGAGTTGATTAGTTTAACCAAGCAACTCTGGCTTCGCAAAGCGTTGCCGAAAGATGGTGGTGGGGGAAGGATTCGAACCTTCGAAGTCGATGACGGCAGATTTACAGTCTGCTCCCTTTGGCCGCTCGGGAACCCCACCAGGCACTTGATGGTGCCGACTACCGGAATCGAACTGGTGACCTACTGATTACAAGTCAGTTGCTCTACCTACTGAGCTAAGTCGGCATCAAGTAGCGCGCATTTTAGGGAGACCTGCGAGTTCATGCAACTAAAAAATTGCATAAAATGTTCCATTGCTCATATTTTGTGCTCAAACAAGGAAAATCGTTGCAATTTCAAACAACGGAGCACAAAAAAACGGCATTTACCTAAGCGTAAATCGTACGCTGACCTGGGATATTTTGTTAAAGACCGGCATTTTTGACCTTCCGGGCGATTTCCTGAGCACCTCTGCATACGATAATCGATCTTTTAGCCCGCAGAGCAGGTATTCCAGCTTCACCTGAGAGCACCACTGACGACTCCCTTCCGCGGCATTTATTGCTCACCTAACCTGAGCGCTCTATTCACCTGATTAATAATTACCTGCGAACCCCGCTCTTGTGATGTCTGCATTAGAAAGCGCTATCCGATGAGATTTTTTCTTATTATTCCTCGCAATCTGGTGTTACCCTCCTGCCCATTGTCCTGATTAACTTGTGTGAAGCATCCCTCGCTGCATTTGATTCGGCGATGCTAAGAACATGCTTATGAGCAAAAAAGAGCAGACGTTAATGACACCGTATCTACAATTTAACCGCAACCAATGGGCTGCACTTCGTGATTCCGTTCCGATGACGCTGACAGAGGAAGAAATCACGCGGTTAAAAGGCATCAACGAAGATCTTTCTCTTGAAGAAGTTGCCGAGATCTATTTGCCGCTGTCGCGTTTGCTTAATTTCTATATCAGTTCTAACCTGCGGCGTCAGGCCGTGCTGGAACAATTCCTCGGCACTAACGGCCAACGCATTCCCTATATCATCAGTATTGCCGGCAGCGTCGCGGTAGGGAAAAGTACAACCGCGCGCGTATTACAGGCGCTGCTCAGCCGCTGGCCGGAACATCGTCATGTTGAATTGATAACGACCGATGGCTTCCTGCATCCTAACGCCGTATTGAAAGAACGCGGGCTGATGAAGAAGAAAGGCTTCCCGCAATCCTATGATATGCATCGTCTGGTCAAGTTCGTCTCCGACCTCAAATCCGGCATACCTAATGCTACCGCTCCGGTTTATTCGCATCTGATTTATGATGTGATTCCCGATGGAGATAAAACCGTAGCGCAGCCGGACATTTTGATTCTGGAAGGATTAAATGTTTTACAAAGCGGGATGGATTATCCTCATGATCCGCACCACGTATTTGTATCTGACTTCGTTGATTTTTCGATATATGTTGATGCGCCAGAAGAATTACTAAAAACATGGTATATCAACCGTTTCTTAAAATTCCGTGAAGGGGCCTTTACCGACCCGGACTCTTATTTCCATAATTATGCCAAGCTTTCCAGAGGCGAAGCGGTGAATATTGCCACCTCATTATGGAATGAGATCAACCTACTGAATTTAAAAGAAAATATATTACCAACTCGTGAGCGAGCTAGTCTGATCATGACGAAAAGCGCCAATCACTCGGTTGATCAGGTTCGGTTACGTAAATAACGATTACAGAAAATAAAAAGGGAGCCAGGGCTCCCTTTTTACTCAGTTTATTCTGCACTTCGTAACGATATCTCACCACCAACCCAGGGTTTTATCACACCATCCTGCTCAAGCAATAACGCGCCCTGAGTATCGATACCGCGAGAAATACCAAATATTTCTTTATCGCCAATAATAAGCTTCACCGGGCGGTTGAGGAAGTTATCTAATTTCTCCCAACGCGCCAGATAAGGTGCCAGGCCATCCTGTTCAAAGAGCTGCAGGCCAGCGCGAAGCTCTTTAATCAGGCGCGCGGCCAACGTATTACGATCGATAGATACGCCAGCTTCCTGCAAGCTAATCCATCCCTGGTTGACGACATCTGACTCTACATGACGCATAGCCAGGTTGATCCCCGCCCCGCTGACTATCTGTGCCGCATCGCCGGTTTTTCCCGTCAGCTCAACCAAAATACCTGACAGTTTACGATCCTGAAGATAGAGGTCATTTGGCCACTTCACGCGAACCTTATCAGCCCCCAGGCTCTGGAGCACTTCTGCAATAACAATCCCGATGACCAGACTCAATCCCACTGCGGCAGCAGGCCCTTGCTCCAGCCGCCAGTACATCGAGAGATAGAGGTTTGCGCCAAAGGGAGAAAACCACTTGCGCCCTCGACGACCGCGGCCGGCCTGCTGATATTCTGCAACGCAGGCATCGCCGGATTGCAACTCATTAAGACGATCCAGCAAATACTGGTTGGTCGAGTCAATAACGGGAAGTACGGTTACCCGTCCATGTTCGATCTGTGCAGCGATTCGCTTTTCATCTAATAGCTGGATCGGTTCTGGCAGGCTGTAACCTTTTCCCGGAACGGTGAACACATCAACCCCCCAGTCGCGGAGAGTCTGAATATGCTTATTGATTGCCGCACGACTCATTCCCAGACGATCGCCCAGTTGCTCTCCGGAATGAAATTCGCCATCCGCTAAAATTGATATCAATGTCAGGGGGATTGTATTATCTCTCATGCAATAGCCTCCTCGGCATTCACTTCACCGGTTGCGCCAATAAAGCGGACTTCCGGCTGGAGCCAGACATTGAACTTCTCGCCTACCTGCTGACGGACATAATGCGCCAGCTTAATCACATCGTCGCTGGTTGCCTGATTATCATTGATTAATACTAAAGCCTGCTGACGGTGTACCGCGGCCCCGCCGATGGTTTTCCCTTTCAGCTGACATTGATCGATTAGCCAGCCTGCGGCCAGTTTTATACGACCATCTACCTGCGGGTAGTGCGGAGCATTCGGGAACATGGCCAGTAGCTCCTGCCCTTTCCCGGCGTCAATTACCGGGTTTTTAAAGAAACTGCCGGCATTACCACTCACTTTTGGGTCAGGAAGCTTAGTCATTCGCATATGACAAACGGCGTCAAATACCTGACGTGGAGTGACGGTGTTTCGGTCAAGACGGGTCAGGTCACCGTAGGTTAATATCGGATCCCAGCGCTTTGTCAGGCGGAGGCCTACCGCAACGATGGCAAAGCGATCCTGATATTCGTGTTTGAAAATACTGTCACGATAGCCAAAACGGCATTCACTCGCAGAAAGACGCTGCTTATGGCCAGTTGCCAGCTCGATGCAATCAACATACTGGCAAACGCGCTGTAGCTCGACGCCATATGCACCAATATTCTGAATCGGGGAAGAGCCTGCACAACCAGGAATCAATGCAAGGTTTTCCAGACCCGGCATGCCATTATCCAGCGTAAACTGCACCAGTTGATGCCAGTTTTCTCCGGCCCCAACGTGTAGATGCCAGGCATCAGGCGTTTCCGTGACCTCAATTCCCATAATGCGGTTGATTATCACCGTACCGGCATAATCCTTCAGGAAGAGTACATTGCTCCCTTCACCAAGGATCAAAACGGGCTGATCCTCTGCAGTGGCCTGTTGCCATGCGGACAATAGCTGCTGTTCATTTTCAGCACGTACAATCGCTTTGGCCATACGGTCAATGCCAAAGGTATTCCAGGGTTTGAGGGAGTGATTCATAGTGGCTTCCTGATGCAAAATCTGCACTAGTTTACCGTATCTGCTGGGGGAAGGCTTGCTTGATTGCGGCCAGGCGGGTATTCAGGATGCTTCTGTTTTTCATGGACAAAAACGCAAAAAGCCCATCCGTCAGGATGGGCTTCTTACTGATTTGATGCCTGGCAGTTCCCTACTCTCACATGGGGAGACCCCACACTACCATCGGCGCT
>NZ_MTEG01000074.1:0-4934 GCF_002108615.1 Klebsiella sp. YJ | reverse complement strand
GTCTAAAGCGATATATCTCCCGCGAAGTTTACACGTTACTGCGCAATCAAAACAGGCGGATCAACAGTATCCCGATAACAGCTTGACTCTTAGAAGGGCGTCCAGGGTAGCCACTACACAAGCAGGCAGTTCCGGCAGTTATTGTGGCGTTACCGGATCAGGCAAAGTATGAGCCGACGTGGAAACTGCTGGGATAACAGCCCGATGGAACGCTTCTTCAGAAGTCTGAAAAACGAGTGGGTGCCAGTGACAGGCTATATAAACTTTAGCGAAGCATCTCATGCGATCACAAACTATATCGTCGGGTATTACAGCTCGCTAAGGCCGCATGACTATAACGGTGGATTACCTCCAAACGAATCGGAAAACCGATACTGGAAAAACTCTAAAACCGTGGCCAGTTTTAGTTGACCACTACAGGTTTAAGACGACTATCAAACCGGAACGGTATCTGTTGAGCCTTCTGCACGATCCCGTAAAACTCAGGGTGCTCAGGATTTAACAGATAATTGAACTCTACCGGCGATAAGGCTGAGGGAACACGCAGTGCAACCGAGCTCCTGGTAAATGACCAGGCATCTCCGTAATCAGCCAGTTCCTGAGGCGCATCCTCATCAGCCCAGTTGCCCGGTAATTCATCCATGTTTGCGCTTTGTATCAGTTCATCAGGCACATCGATACTCAGTAGCGTGAAAGAGTCCATTATCTGTGCCGCATGCAGGTGTACCAGGGTCTCCAGCATCGTTAGTGATGCCGTTTCGGAGACATATACCATTGACACCCCCACGCTATTCCAGCGCCCACCAGCCTCTTTCGCACCATATCCGGTCCAGGCCGTAGAAAGATACTTTGTTTTCGTCAGCCTGTAGAGGATCACGAGTACACCCCATGCTCCAGACGCGTAATCAGCTTAATGACCTCATAGGCTCCCGTTTCGGATGCCATCAGGTCTGCTGGCACTTTCCAGCTCAATGCCCGGTTAGGTTCGTTCAACCACTTCTGTGCGGCTTCCCTGTCGCCTTCAAACAAATCTACCGCCCGATCAATAACGCGGATAATCCGTACCAGACGTTCACTTTGTTCCGGGTTAAAACGTGCCTTCACACTGCGGCTAAATGTGGTTGACGGGATACCGGACATTTTTCTCAGGTCATTCTGGGTTATTCTGGCCCAGTCAGTGATCCGGTTCACCACCTTCCCGTCCAGGCCTTCATTGATTTGGCCCAGGAGCGCTACACCATCAGCATTATTTAACCCGGCAACCTGCCAGAGGCGCTGTGGTCTGGCTGGAGTTGAGGACAAACTAAAAGTTTTCATAGCAAACCTCCATTTGGTCATTACATTATACTCAAATGGTAACACCAGAGCAAATATCAACCACCAGCAGACGGAAGGCATTTTTCCTGATTGCGATAACTCAGAGTGTAGCGATCGGTATCGAGTCCCACCTCGTTGTGTAGGCTGGAGAGAGCATATCTCTCTTCATTGACCACGCCGGTGCGATGCCACGACCGGCAAACCATACTTTGCCTTTGCCTGAGTTGTTTATCGTATCCAGTACGTTCATGAGCGCGTCACTGTTTGCATACGACCTCCCTTCATCAAATAACGATAGCTGGGTAACTCCGCAGGGACGGAAATCGTTGAGCATGACTCCCGCCTTTGCATAGTTATGTCCTTCTTTCCAGATTTTATCCAGAGCCCGGCCAGCCGCCGCGATAATGTCCCGCGTATCACGTGATGGAATGCAGAGCTGTTCGCTGGAGACTTTGCTGTAATAGGGTTCATGTTTTGAAAAAGGCGAGGTTTTTATGAAAACTGATACCTGACCGCAGTATTGACGTTCCTGGCGCAATTTTTCCGCAGCACGTTCAGCATACTGGCAAATTGCCTGCCGCATGGATTCATACGTTGTTATACGCTGCCCAAAGCTCCTGCTGCATATGATCTGTTGTTTTGGTGGCGGGGCATCCTCCAGGTCGATACAACTTTCTCCCCGTAGTTCCCTCACTGTTCGTTCAAGAACTACGGTGAAGTTTCGTCTTATGAATGCAGGGTTAGTACGAGCCAGCTCCAGCGCAGTGGTTATGCCCATTGCATGAAGCTTACTTGTGGTTCGTCCACCAACCCCCCACACCTCCTCTACCGGCATCAGAGAAAGCATCTTATCTATCCGATTACGCTGGCCTGCAGTCAGTGCGAGTACCCCTCCGAACTGGGGCCAGGTCTTACTGGAATACTGGCAGGCTTTCGCAAGGGTTTTTGTAGGGGCCAGGCCTACCCCTATCGTCAGTCCAGTGCAGCGGAAAACATGATCCCTTAGCTGATGTCCGTATTCCTCAAACGTCATGCAGTTATCAATCCCACCAGCCCAAATAAAAGACTCATCGATGGAATACTCTTCGACACGGGATGATAATTCCTCCAGGCAGAAATGTACTCTGGCGCTCATGCTGGCATACAGCTCGTAGTTACTGGAGAAGGCAATCACGGGCTCCGGGAAGCGCTGCTCACGCAACTTAAACCAGGGTAAACCCATAGGAATGCCGAATTTTTTGGCCAGTTTACAACGAGCTATAACGCAGCCGTCGTTGTTAGAAAGGACGACCACTGGTTTATCGCGTAAATCGGGTCTGAAGCATTTCTCAACACTGCAATAAAAGCTGTTCACATCCGCCAGAGCATACATTACAGATTACCCCGGGCACGATGAACCCAATGAGTCACCACGCCAAAAATTGTCAGTTCATCGGGGTCTGGGTAAATTGGTGAATAAGCATTGTTCATAGGCAACAGGGCCAGTCTGGGAGTGGTCTGGAGCTGTTTAACAGTGAAGCCGCCGTCCACCTCGGCGATCACGATATCGCGATGTTGAGGACGCAGAGAACGGTCCACCACCAGCAAATCTCCATCACGCATACCGACATCCTGCATGCTGTTTCCCTGAGCTCGCACGAAATATGTTGCGGATGGATGCCTGATGCAATAATCGTTCAGGTCTAGCTCACTGGAAGTATAATCCTGGGCAGGGCTGGGGAAGCCAGCTGCACACCGCTCGAGAAATAAAGGGATGGCGATTTTCTCAGGATTTTCCATTGGAATTAAGAACATAGGCACAACCTCCGACCACCTAAAAACACTGTATATGTAAACAGTATAAATTGGATCTTTGCAGGTGCCTAGTCCATCAGGTAGCAGTTGGGATCAAGACGACTACCGTTCAAAATTAGTGATTGTTTTTAAAGCAGGAATGCCGCCCTACCTTAATCAACCAGAAATGCAGAGTTATAACGTCATACTTCCTTACCAGCTCAAGGCATGAATTTATCGACGTAAGGCCTTTTCTGATTGCAACCTGCAAGATTTGACATCCTCCCCCAGCTTCTCACTACGTGAATCAGGAAGGGGATTCCCTTTGTAGGGTAGCAACGCGTTACCGCATTGCCCGGTTCCTCGCTTGGCCGTGATGACTTCTACGTGATCGAAAAAATGCTCAGGTAGTTTATTGACCACTCCCTGAGGGGCTAAAAGAACAGAAGAATTGTCTTCAACGTTAATAACAGCCCCAACACCAGACCACATGCCAAATTTCTGGCCGGTTGTTGGTTTTTTGGGGTTCTCCACGCCCATCAGCTCTGGAGCAGAAACAAAAAATGTCTGGCAAGGGCGGCAATGCACAACACGTTCCCTGTAGGCGTTGACCAGCTCGAAGCCTACCCCGTCGAACTCTGAGGGCGCTCTGCCGCAGCATGAGCAATTTCGTTGCACAGGCACAGGCTCACCCATATAGGGCAATAAAATACTCGTCAGAGCGCTATATACTGACTCTACAGGATGATTCAAAGCTCCCCCTCCCCTAAAATAAGCTATGCCATTTTGATGGCAAATTAGTTAAGTGTCCCTGCTCACAGATACAAGGAATTTTCACCCGCCAGCTTAATAAATAATGGTGAAATTTCCTTAGGCAAATTTAACAGAAGCTTCTGATACAAAGACTCATCTTCCGGACGCCCGGTCAAAATCACTTTCCTTCCCGAGGCAAGTGAATGAAGAACGTATTTCAACACATTCCGCATATCAAAAAGGACAACATCATCAACGATGATATCTTTATTTGATAAACTCTGAATAAAATTCTCACCAGCTATCGGCTCATCTGGTGAAATAAATAAACCATCAAATAATGCACGCTTCGCCAGAAGGGTTTTCCCTGACCCGGAAGGCCCTATTATAACGACAATAAGGTTAGTATCTTTTTCTGAAAAATAACTCAACACCTTATTGAGACATTTTTCATTTTGATTGTTATTGAATTTCAAATCATGACTCCTTTCCAAGAAGATGCCCTCACCTGTGGTTATTACGTTAATTCAAGGGATGAAGTGTACCAGTTAACCTATGTCCTAATGCAGGAGGTTTTTTGTTTCCGAATTACCCTTGTCCTTGCCATCGCCAGACATCTCTTGTAGGTCTTGATGGCCCATCAGAGTCACGTACATAGTACTATAACCCACTGGCAAGCGTGACATTAAACCAATGCACAATTCATGGTCTGACGGTTGTCCGGTGACCAGAACCTTATGGCCAGAAGCATGCACAGCCAGAATACACTCCAGGACTTTGTCAGCATCAAAACGGAATCTATGGTCACTCCCGTTTTTGCAACACCGATTTTGACGACAAGTTGGCTTGCTTGAATCTATCCGGCGTCTGAATGGGATTTTATTCCCGCGCCTTGATGAGTTCCGCGCCTGATGAACCTCCAGAAAATATACGGCTTCAATGAGCCTTTCCGTTTTACAGGTTCCTCAACAGGCCGGTGGGCCGTTAGGGAAGGTGCGAATAAGCAGGTCATTTCTTCCCAAGCTGACTCGCTGATTAAAATTTCGCGGATCTGGGCCGATTTTTTTCCCGCAAACACATCGAATCAGCCT